>NZ_VAWF01000003.1:0-300000 GCF_005869845.1 Fodinibius saliphilus
TCGGTACAATCATGGATAACCTCGTGGAGATGAAAGGGCTGGCCACGCAGGCAGCCAACGATACCCTCGGCGAAGATGAGCGTGGGTTTATTGGTGAGCAGATTAAAGAGCTCGGCGCCGACATCAACGATATCTCTGATCAGACGGTCTTTCAGGGGTATGACCTGCTGAGTGGAGACGATACCACGGCCACCAAGTCCGGTGCCTTAGAGCTGACCTTCCAGGTCGGTGAACGGGAATCGGATACCATTACCGCGGATCTGGATGCGGTAAACGTAGGTGAGCTGTTTGCCGACGGTACCAACACCGCCCAGTTGGGTAACGCCAGCGGCGACGGTGCGGTAGCTGACGGATCGGCTATTGAAGCTACGGCTGCCGGAACAGCCGGTGCCACAAACCCAGGTGGAGCGCTTTCTTTTGAGACCGCAGCCGGAACGGCCGCCAACTCCTCTGACTTCCGTTCGTTCATCAACCACATCGATGATGCAATTACGACGATGTCGGAAAACGTAAACGATATTGGAATTACGCAGTCGTCACTGTCGGTCCGTGAGGAGACTCTCTCGCAGTCGATCAGTGCAAATGAATCGGCGAAATCCCGTATTATGGATACGGACTTTGCCAAAGCGCAGAGTGAGAAGGTCCGATTGAGTATCCTGCAGCAGACGGCGACTTCGTCTCTTGCGCAGGCCAACAACGGTCCGCAATCTGTACTCGGATTCCTTGGATAATCCCTGACGGGTTACCCCGTATAGTTAAAGACAGACCCTGTTGTTGCTTCGGCAGCAATGGGGTTTTTTATTATTATATTAAAGTAGATCTCTTTGTTTTTGAATTTGAATACAATATCATAAAAAGAGATTTTTAGATTTATATAAACTTTAAATTGAGTTACTTTACGCCATTCCATAAATTCATGTAGCAAAAACAAAGACCGAGGACTTTCGTTTGGATAAAGTGAAGATAATGTCGGCCGAAGATTTAAATCGCACCTACCGGCGATTTGCCCACCAGTTTTTGGAACCGCATGACGATCCCCAGAAATTAGCTCTTATTGGTATGCAAACTCGTGGGGTTTATATGGGAAAGCGTATTATGCAGCTCATAGAAAAAGAGTTTGGTTTTAAGCCCGATTTCGGAATGCTGGATGTTACGTTTTATCGTGATGATTTTCGAACACGTCTTAAAATGCCCCAGGTTAAGGTAACAGAAATCCCTTTCGATCTGTACGAACGTGATGTGGTATTGATGGATGATGTATTATATACTGGCCGAACGGTTCGCTCTGCAATGGATGCACTTATGGATTATGGGCGTCCTGCTACAATTAAATTTTGTTGTATGGTAGACAGAGGGCATAGGGAGCTGCCCATTGCTGCAGATTACGTTGGTACCAAGTTACCAACCCATGTACAAGAGGAAGTTCGTGTTAAGGTTAATGAATTGGATGGTGAAGATGCAGTTTATGTGGTTCAAAATCCGGATGGGGAGGATCAATAATGGCTGAAGATATTAATTTGGAACAAGGCGATTACGATTTTCCTCATAAGCACTTGCTGGGTTTAGCAGGTTACTCAAAAGATGATATCCAATATGTATTAGACCAAGCCCAGTATTTTAGAGAAATATTGGATCGTCCTGTTCCTAAAGTTCCAACTCTTCGTGATAAGACCATTGTAAACTTATTTTATGAGGATAGTACACGTACGCGGCTCTCATTTGAGTTAGCACAAAAGCGTATGGGGGCTGATGTGGTAAATTTTTCCAAAGGGTCTTCAAGTGTTAAAAAGGGGGAATCACTTAAAGACACAATCCAGAATATCAGTTCGATGAAAATTGATATGGTGGTAGCTCGCCATGAAAGTCCGGGGGTGCCCCATTTCTTAACGCGATGCGTGGACGCAGCTATTATTAATGCAGGAGATGGAGCGCGCGAACATCCAACCCAAGCATTACTGGATATGTTTACTATGCAGCAGGTATATCCGGATCTTAGTGAAAAGAATATTGCTATTATCGGTGATATCACGCATAGCCGTGTTGTTCGATCAAATATTATAGGTTTGTTGAAACTGGGAGCGAATGTAACGGTTTGCGGGCCTAAAACTATGATGCCTGCTTATGTAGATGAGTTGGGAGCAGAGGTTTCACATAATATTGATGAAACCTTGAATTGGTGTGATATTGCAATGGCGCTTCGCATTCAGCTTGAACGACAAGAAGATGGAACGGAGTTGTTTCCAACAATCAGGGAGTATCATCAGCTGTTTGGTATCACTATGGATCATCTTGAGCAGTATCCGGACTTTACAGTTATGCACCCCGGGCCGGTTAATCGTGGCGTTGAAATGGAAAGCGAGGTGGCCGATAGCGATCGGTCAATTATTCTAAGCCAGGTTACAAATGGGGTTGCTGTACGCATGGCTATTCTTTACTTGTTGAGTGGTGGGACGCGAATTTAGTTACAGGGATTAGGATTTTATTTAGGGAACATTTCTTTTGCAAAATATGTAGTAGTTGGTGTCTCTATTAACAGACTCTCCCATTTATATAAAATATAGCAAATGAATAGAATTGACGAGATTAACCCCTTGCCTGTATTTAAAGGAAAAGTAAATGAACATATAGAGGAAACGCAGCAGAGGATTGAAGAATTAGCCTCTCTTAATATTGATCTTGAAGATTCTGAGCAAAATTTGGAACCTTTTGTAGAGTTGGGGAAATATATTACTGATTCTCCCATATGTCTGATTAATATATTGGATGCCTATAACCAGTGGACTGTGGCAGGGGAGTTAGGGGATAATGTTATGGCTAAAGAGAAAAGTTTGTGCCAATATACTATCCAGCAATCTAATGTGTTTGAAATTGCTAATCTGTCACGAGATGATCGTTTTAAGGACCGTTTTTATGTGAAGAAAGCACCGGCGTTACGATACTACTGTGGAGTACCGATTACTACCAGTAGAGATGTAGATATCGGTTCTATTTGTGTGCTCGATACAAAAGAGAAAAGCTTGAGTGATACACAAAAAGAGCAGTTGCAGCATCTTGCAGATATAATTGTTAAGCAATTGGAGATTACTAGAAAGTTTGAACAGGCAGCCAGCGGATACTACGAATTGAAAGACAGTTTCCATAAACTTAGTCATGATTTGAGGAGCCCAATAAACGGGATTGTGGGGATTGCTGAAACGCTTAAGCAGGAGGATGAAACTCCTACCAAGGAAGACCTATCAATGATTAAGGAATGTGCAGAGAGTGTGATTGAAGAAATTGATAGTATGCTTTCTATCGTTGATAACAGAGAGCAGAATCCAAAAAGGCGGCGAGAGATCCAGTTGAAGAAGTTGGCAGATAAAATTGAGCGTTTGTATAAGCCGCAAGCCAAAAAGAAGAATATATCGCTCCAGTTTAATTATGAAGTAGGTGAAGAGGCCGAGATTGGGCACCAAACATTTACAAAACTTATCCAAATAGTGGGGAACTTGGTAGCGAACGCAATAAAATTTAGTAATGGTGGAGGTACAGTTACAGTATGTTTCCAGAAAAGCCCTGAGGCTTGCCTGGAGATTACGGTTACTGATGATGGTATTGGAATGAATGTCAAACAGATAAAAGCATTTAACAGCGGAGACCTCGTAAAACAGTCGGAAGGTACTGAAGGAGAAGCAAGTTTTGGGGTAGGGCTACAACATGTACGTACTATGATAGAGGAATTAGGTGGTAAAATTTCTGTTTCCTCTGAAGAAGGAGAGGGTTCCTGTTTTACTATTTCGCTGATGGGCTTACTTTAGCAGAAGTATTTTTCTTAGCCGGCCATTTCCATCGCGCCAATATGATGCCGGTAATCACTAGGGCGGATCCAATATATTGAAGCACTGTTAGTTGTTCGTTTAAAAGTACAATCCCGAAAATAAGGCCCATCACTGGTACAAGGTTTTGGTAGGTTGAGGTATGAACAGCTCCTACCGTTTGTAACCCATAGTTCCAGATCAGGTAGGCAACACCAATAGAAAGTATTCCACTATATAATACTCCGCCGTATGCAGAAGCCGAAATGGTGTGCCATTTTAATTGAAGGATATTTGGCAGGCCAATTAAAAATAGAACCACAGCCCCTATAGTCGCCATAATAGCTGAGAATTGGATGGGGGTATAACGATCTAAGAAAGATTTTGATAAAATTGTATAGCCACCCCAAACAACTGCAGCACCGATAATTGTGACATCCCCGATAAAGGTATCTGAACCTAAGGAAAACGGATCTGCACCGCCGGATACAATAAAAATAATACCTCCAAATGCAGAAATAACGCCTAAAGCCTTTAAGGTATTCATGCTTTCTAGTTTAAAGAAGTGGCTAAACAGGGCAACCCATACCGGGATAGTACCTAGCATAACCGCTGCATTAGCAGCATAGGTATAGTCAATACCAATGATAAAAAGTCCTTGGTAAATCAAGTTTCCTAATAGTCCCATACCTATCAGAGGTAGCCAATCTTTTTTGGGAACCGAAAAAGTTTCTCCTCTATAAATTAAGACGATCCAAATAATAGCGGCAGCAAATATAAAGCGTAATCCATTAAAGCTAAGGGGGTCGATCTCCGATAATGCACTTTTAACAATAGAAAAGTTTAGTGCCCAGATTACAGCTACTAAGAAGAGAGAGCTTTCAACAATTGTTTCTTTAGAAATATTCAAGATCACCAATCCTTTCTGATTAATTATAGCTGCTAAAGGTACCATTTTATTCTTGAAGTCTCTTGTTTTAAGAAAATTTAATATCAACAGAGAAACTTTTAATGGGATAAAGTTGTATAAATAGATCAGTGTTATTAACTTTGGTCACTTTCTGACTGACAGTCATTTAAAGGTAAATTTTTTATATGGGAACCGAAGATCGAAAGAAGCGAGAAAAAGAGCAGCGTCGGAATCAGATCATAGATGCCGCGGAAACAATTATTTTTTCAAAAGGTCTTGAGCAGGCCACGATGGATGAGATTGCTGAAGAGGCTGAACTCAGCAAGGGTACATTATATCTTTATTTTAAAAATAAAACCGAGTTGTACCTGGCCATTACAAAGCGGGGTTCAACTATTTTAAATAATCAGTTTTCCAAAATATTTGCCACTTCCCATAAACATTCCGGCATTGAACTGATTCGTATGATTGGCCAGTTGTACTTGGATTTTGTACGTGAGCATTCCAACTATTTTAAGGCTTTTATCTATTATGAGTCGCTTAGCAACGTAGAGGAGCTGGAAGAAAGTGAGTTTGCGCAGACTTGTGAGGAGCATCGCGAAGAAGCATTGAATTATATGATTCGTGCTTTACAGATCGGAATGCAAGATGGTACTATTGATGACAAATATGATCCCAAAGAATTAGCCCTGGTCATTTGGGCTAGTACTCGGGGAATAACAACAGTTACTCATATGCGCTCCATTGGACACCATCTTGAAATGATAGATGAGATGGAGATATCAATCGATTCGTTGTTTGAAAACTTCCTTGATCTTGTAGGTACTGGTATTGCCACAGAAGAGGCACGAAAAAAAGGACTGACTGATAGTCATAAAATTGAAACATTAGAGGATTGAGTGCGTATTGTTGCTCTCATAATTCCAAAAATATTTATCAACTCTTAATTTTATAAATATCATACCGTGATATGTTAAATTATTTTCAACCTGTCTTGAGACATACTTATAGGGCAGTGATACTATTAATCATTAGTACTGTATTTGCCGTTGTTCCGTTATCAGCACAAGTGGATAACAATACTTCAGTTTCAGAGGTCTTGACTAAAAATAATAAGCTCCAGCTTACCGAAGCTATTGAAGTAGCGTTAGCTAATAATTCACAGATAAAACGATCTGTATTTAGCCTTAAGATTGCCGATGAAGAGGTTACGAAGGCATGGAGTTCAGTGATGCCAGAAGTTTCTGGGTCCGCTTCATATACGCGTAATTTAGAGATTCCTGTGAATTTTGTGCCGGCCAAATTTTTTGATCCCCAAGCGCCACCGGGGAAGTTGACTCCGCTTCAATTTGGGACTGATAACAATTGGCAGGGAGGTTTTTCTGTACAGCAAACCCTTTTTAGGGGAGAGGCCTTTGTTGGAATAAGCAGTTCAAAGATATTTAAGGCAGCACAAGCTGAAAACCTGCGGGCAACGACTCAGCAGGTCGTTACGCAAACAAGATTAGCTTATTATCGTGTGTTGGTTGCAGAAGAGCAGTTACGATTACAAGAGGCCACCGTAGAGAGATTGAACAAAAATTTAGAAGAAAATAAGGCACGTAACAAAGCAGGACTTGTTGATGAATATGCGGTATTACAGGTTGAAGTACAGTTACGAAACCAGCAACCGCAGTTAACAAAAGCGCGATATGCGGTTAAAAAAGCTTACCGTGAACTGAAAGTTATATTGGGGATTCCCCTGAATGTGCAATTTTCGGTAAGTGGAGATCTGAATGCTTTTGATGTAACCTCGCAACAAGCCATGAAGAAGGTCAATCAGAATTTGAAGCGAGTTGATAATATGACCCCCTATCAGTTTCAGAAGAAAGCTAATGTAATTGATTTAGCTACTGACTTGCGAGGGGATGTTCGTGTGCTGGAACAACAAGAAGAGCTAAAGGGACGAGAGATTATGGCAATTAAGAGTAGGTTTTTGCCAACTTTAGCAGCAAGCTATAACCTTAATTGGACTGCTTCGCAGCCTGGTAGCCCCGTGTTCTTCGGAACTGATGAAACTCGTGCTCGTTCACAAACGCTCGGCTTTACTTTAAGTCTTCCCATTTTTCAGGGTTTTGAACGATCTTCGAATTTGGATATCGCCCAGATAGAACGGAAAGATATTAAAGAACAAAAACGTGCGACCATACGATCAGCAAAGAATGAAATACAGTCGGCACGGGAATCGCTTAACCAAGCGTTGGAAACAGCTCCGGCTCGTGCACAAGCACTGGAATTAGCGCAAGATGGATATCAGAGAGCACAAGCACGCCTTGAAAATGGAATGGGTTCGCAGCTGGATGTGACGAATGCCGAGCTACAGCTCAGGCAGGCAGAGGCTAACTATGCCCAGATGGTTTATGACTACTTGTCGGCAAAAGCACAGTACGATCAGGCTATTGGGATGGTGCCATTTGTGGATGCTGACGAACAGGAAATTAACGAATAAATACAATTATTACTCTTAATACAATGAATAAGCAATTTATACTCATAGGAATTTTATCAGTTGTATTACTCTCTTCTTGCTCTGAGGAACAAAAGCAGGTATCAGAAAAGGAGCTGGTAAAAACAGTTAATGTTGAAACACAACAGGTTAATCCGCAATCTTTTGAGCGTTACTTGAAGCTCGTTGGTACTGTTGAAGCACGCAATGACGTGCGGATTTCAGCAGAAGTCTCAGGGCGCATTCAGAAGTATTTTGTAGACCAGGGGGATGAGGTCAAAAGGGGTGAGCCGATCCTTAAAATTGATGATTCGCAGCTTATACGTGAAAGAGAACGTTTAGAGGCAATTACAGCGCAAGCAAAAGAGAATTATGAACGCCTTGAACGTTTGTTTAAACAGGATAGCGTTGGCTCAGAAATTGATTATCTCAATGCCAAGTACGATTATCAGCAGAATAAAGCATCGTTAGAGGCTGTTAAAGTAAATATTGAAAAGAGTTCTGTTACTGCTCCTTTTGATGCAACGGTGGAAAATATTGTTCTAGAAGAAGGAGAAATGGCAAGTCCCGGTGCTGTGCTGGTACGTCTTATCGGTACTAATCGTTTACAAGTTTCTGCCGGTGTGCCTTCTACTTATTCGGATGTTGTGCAAAAGGGAGATCGTGCTGATATATGGTTCGATTTTCAACGGGCCGATACTATGCGGCTTCCAATTAAGTTTGTAGGAAAAAGTATAGATCCCGGTGCAAGAACATTTGAAGTTGAAATACCACTGCCCTCAGAGTCGAACAGCTATAAGGTAGATATGATTGCGAATGTTAAGATAAGAACGCTTGAACAGCAGAACGTCATTGTTATTCCTGCTGAACTGGTTTTTCAGCATAAAGGTCAAAATGTGGTTTATACCGTATCCGAAAATGAGAAAGGCAACAAAGTAGCTCGAATGCAGAAGGTCAAACTGGGTGCTTCTTATAAAAATAATGTAGTTGTAGATGAAGGACTCAAAGCCGAAGATCAATTAATTACAGTGGGCGCGTCTTTTCTACAGGACCAGATGAGAATTAATATTGTAGAGAATAGAGAAGAACAGATCGCTCAAAAAAATTCCTAACGCGTAGTATTAGTTTATAATGAATAATTCAGAAATAACGAACAGCAGTTCAGGAGAAAACGGGAAAGGCGGTCCTCAAGATCAAAAGGAGTTTGGGCTGTCCTCTTTTTCTATTGATAATCGTATAAGTGTGCTAGTACTTGTTGTGCTGGCAGCAATTATGGGTGTTCAGTCATACCTGACTATACCTAAAGAGTCTTCGCCGGATATTACGATACCAAATATTATGGTGATTACTACCTATCCGGGGGTATCACCTGAAGATATGGAGAGCTTAGTTACGCGTAAAATTGAGGAAGAACTGAGTGGTATTTCCGATATAAAAGAGATGAATTCTACCTCTGCTGAGGGATATTCAAATATTAATATGGAGTTTGATTCAGATATTAATATTGATGATGCCCTCCAAAAGGTTCGTGAAAAGGTAGACCTAGCTAAGCCGGAATTACCCTCTGAGGCAGAAGATCCTATCATTCAAGAAATTAATTTTTCTGAATTCCCGATTATGCAGGTGAATGTTTCGGGAGATTACGGTTTGGTGCAGCTCAAGAAAATCGCTGAAGATCTACAGGATCGTATTGAGTCGGTACCTTCGGTGCTGGAAGTAAATCTCGCGGGCGGGCTTGAGCGTGAGGTTAAGGTGGATGTGAATCTACCCAAACTGAAGTATTATGGCATCACCTTTACCGATATTATTGCGGCAGTTCAAGAAGAGAATGTTACAGTACCCGGTGGTAATATCGATGTGGGGATAAAGAAATTTCTATTGCGTGTGCCCGGGGAGTATGAATCGGTGGATCCAATCGAAGATATCGTTATTAAAGCACCTAATGATAAACCTATCTATATTCGGGATGTTGCCGACGTTGAGTTCGGATTTAAAGAGCGTGAAACGTATGCAGAACTTAACAACAGTTCGGTAATTTCTCTTTCCATTGTAAAGCGGAGTGGAGAAAATATACTAGAGACTTCCTCTGCGGTTAAAGGTATTATGGAAGAACAACTGCCGATGTTGCCTCCTACTACAAACTATGAAATTACTTCGGATCAGAGTAAAGATATAAGATCGATGGTTAGCAGCCTGGAAAATAATATTATTTCCGGACTGATATTGGTTGTGGGAATTTTACTCTTCTTCCTTGGAGTGCGAAATGCTTCTTTTGTGGGTATTGCTATTCCTATGTCGATGTTTATCTCCTTTATTATACTAGCAGCCGTGGGGATAACGATGAATATGGTTGTTCTATTCTCACTAATACTGGCACTGGGTATGCTTGTTGATAATGCCATTGTGGTAGTGGAAAACATATACCGATACCTTGAAGAAGGGTATGACAACTTTACTGCCGCCAAAAAAGGTACTGGTGAGGTTGCTATACCTATTATTTCCGGAACCATGACCACACTGGCAGCATTTTTCCCATTGTTATTCTGGCCAGGTATTACAGGTGAGTTTATGAGTTTTTTGCCTAAAACACTGATCATTACACTCAGTAGTTCATTGTTTGTGGCATTGGTTATTAACCCTGTGTTATGTGCTCTGTTTATGGATCTCGATCATGTTGATGACTATTCTGATAAGCCCAAAATGACAAGGCGTGGCAAGTGGGCAATGAGTATAATAGCCGGGCTCTTTTTGACAGTGGCTCTCGCATTTAACGTATTAACGTGGTCGATGCTGATATTGGCAGGAGTGTTAATGTGGGCGTCTAATCGATATATCATGAGCCCACTGGGCGATTGGTGGCAGGAAAAAGGATTGGATAAGGTGCTGGACAAATATGAGTCTACGCTTCGCTGGTCTCTCAATCACGGTTGGTCTATGCTGGGGATCTCAATAGCGGTTCTGTTTTCCAGTTTCTTAATATTTTTTGCCTTTAATGCCGGAACGGAATTCTTCCCCGAAGGTATTCCGCCGGCCCGTGCCTATGTACAGGTTGAAGCTCCGGTTGGGACCAACGTGGAATTTACCAAGTCGATAGTAGATTCACTGGAAAATAAGGTGCCGACTATTCCTAATAGTGAAGATGTGGAATCGGTGCTTAGTACTTCTGGTTCTGCTATTACCTCAGGTCCGGGAGGAAATCAAGGTAATTCTTCACACCTGGGAACCGTAGTACTTAACTTCGTTGATTTTCAAGAGCGAAAAGGTACTACTTTTGATGCAATGGAGTATGCAAGGTCGAACTTTGGTACCGGCTTGGCAGGGGCTGATATTACGGTTGAGGAAGAGCAACAAGGTCCGCCTTCGGGCAAGCCTATCAACCTGGAAATTTCAGGTAAAGATATGGATGTGCTAAAGCGGCTTTCCGAAGATGTAATTACGATTCTTGAAAACGATTCTGTCTATAGCAAATTGTCTGGCCTGGAAAGCGATCTGCCAGAACCGACACCCGAGATTAGGGTTAATGTGGATCGCGAAAAAGCAGCTGTTTACGGTTTATCAACAACACAAATTGGTAACACCGTACGGCAGGCCATTAATGGAGTAGAAGCCTCGCAATTTCGCGATGGAAAGGATGAGTACGATATAACTGTTCGGCTGGATGAACAGTTTCGTGACGATATGAGTACACTCGAAGACCTGACAGTTGTTGATGAGGGGCGCCAGATACCTCTGTCAAGTGTTGCATCATGGGAGATGAGTGAAGGACTGGGAGGTATCAAGCATATCGATCAGGAACGTGTGATCACGGTAATGTCTGATGTGCGATCCGGCTATAATCCGAATGCTATTCTCCAGGAGGTCCAGCAGATACTGGGTGATTATATACAAAATGAGATGCCGTCAGGTTACACTGCAGAGTGGACGGGCGAACAGGAAGATCAGCAAGAGTCAATAGATTTCTTGTTTACAGCCTTTCTGATAGCTCTATTTTTAATCGCATTCATCCTGATTTCACAATTTAATTCTGTAAGCAAACCGCTCATTGTAATGTTTTCGGTTGTAATGTCTACGGCCGGAGTTGTACTTGGGTTGGTGATTTTTAGAATGCCGTTTGTCGTTGTTATGACGGGAATTGGGGTAATTTCCCTGGCCGGTGTTGTTGTTAATAATGCGATCGTACTGATCGATTATATCGATATATTGCGAGTGCGAGACAAGATGCCGCTTTTTGAAGCGTTGGTGAAGGCGGGGAAGGTCCGTTTTCGTCCGGTAATTCTTACTGCATTAACCACAACCTTGGGATTAATACCACTGGCAATCGGCTTTAATCTCGATTTCATAACCTTGGTAGGTGCTCCGATGGAGTTTTTTACTAATATCGGTGAGTATCTGTATTGGGGTGGTGAGCAAGCTGCATGGTGGGCGCCTATGGCAATTGCCGTTATCAATGGATTAATATTTGCCACATTCCTCACGCTTATCTTGGTGCCGGTTATGTACTATTTGGTTGAAAAAGGAAGACGTAATGTAAATGTCTTTTTCTTTGGCGAGCAAAATCCGGGTATCATCTTCAAGTCACCGGAGGTAAATGGATCTCCGGATGAAAAGAAGATAGAAGAGGCTTTGGAGTCCTAAGTTAGAATATCTGAATCTTCGTGCGCTACAACTAACAGGGTCCGTCTTTTTGGCGGACTTTGTTATTTTATGCTCTATAATTTTGTACTTGAGACTGCACAAAGCATCCATTGTTTTTAGGATGACCAACTGTTCAAAAAATTGTATCTTTGCAGTCAAATAAATAAGCAATCCCAAATTTGTTAGAGAACCCGTGATTCAACGATTACAAACTATATTCTTATTTGTAGCTTTTATTTTAAATGGCGGCATCTTTTTTAATGCAATTTATCATCATGCAATGGAAGACCCCAGAGCATGGATTGGTATCGGTTTCGCCATCATTGTGACAATTGCCGCACTGGGTTCATTGGCAACCATCTTCCTTTATAAAAACCGAGAAAATCAGCTCCGTTGGGTTAGTCGTCTTTTAATACCACAAGTTGGTGCTATTGGTTTTGCCATAGGGATCTACATTTCTCTCGGAGGTTTTGGAACTTATCTATGGGATGAGACTATTGGGCTGGGGCTAGTTGTATTGGCATTAGTTTCCCAGCTTTATGCACGTAAGAAAATTAAAGATGATATTGAGCTGGTAAAATCAATGGATCGTATCCGATAATACTGATCTTCTTACAAAATATTCTTTATGTCAGCTGACTATCCGAAGGTTCAGGTTTTGGCGGCTCTGGCGGCAGGGCTTACCGCCTTTGGTTTTGCCCCTATTCTTGTCCGTTTGGCTCCCAATACTTCTCCACTAGTATTAGTGGTCTATAGAACTGTTTTTGCAGCATTGATGTTATTACCATTTTGGTTATGGCATCGCAATAATGAAAAACGAAAAGGAAAGGGCAAAGAACGTCTTTGGATTGCACTTTCCGGTATGTGCCTCGGATTGCATTTTATTTGTTGGATTTCTTCACTCTACTATACTTCGGTAGCCTCGGCTTCAGTACTGGTAACGGTGCATCCCATCATTATGATTCTGGTAGAGCGTCTGTGGTATAAACGTGGCTTTGCAAAAGCAACTTGGATTGGGGTAGTCATGGCATTTGGGGGGTCGCTGTTACTGGGGATTTCTGACAGCCAAATTGAACAGTCTTTTGCAGATCCGCTGTTTGGTAATTTCTTGGCGTTGTCAGCTGCAATTATCTTTGTTTTTTATCTATTAATTGGTCAAAAGATTCGCCAAAAGCGTGAGTGGGTTGACTATGTATTTCCGGTTTATTTTTATGCGGCTGCTACCTGTATATTGATTGCTATAGTGGTGGGAAAAGACTTAACAAATATATCAACAGTCGGTATTTGGGCGGGGGCGGGGCTGGCCTTTGGCCCCCAGATATTAGGACACGGCTCGATGAATTATGCCGTTAAATATGTGTCTCCTACATTATTGTCTACATTAATTTTAGCAGAACCATTATTAGCGTCGGTGTTAGCTTTTATCTTTTTTGCCGAAATGCCACCGATAACTTCGATTGTTGCAATGTGTATCATTTTGGTAGGGGTGGGACTTACCTGGCGGAGAGCAAGTTCAAAAAAAACTACTGGCAGTTAAAACTGAATTTTTGCTCCTGCCAACAATTTTCGGCCGGGACCGGGCAGTCCTAGTTGAAGTACACGCAGATCATTAGTGATGTTATTTACACGAAAGAAAAGTTCACTTCCTTCTAGAGAACTATCATCTGAGAAAAGATTGTATGATATTCGTCCATCAAAAATTAGTGCTTCTGGTAGCTCTACAAAGGTATTACGCTCGGTGCGTGTATAAATACCACCGGTGTATTCTGTTTGAGAGAGAATGGTAATACGGTCAGTTAGGCTATAGGTAATACCCAGTTTTCCTATCCATGTCGGTTTCTCATCAAGTTTGCGAGGTTCTCCCAGTAAAAAGCCGCGTTTATTCATATAGGTTATGCTACCATCGATAGATAAATCACTTACAGGCGTAGCAGCAATTCTTGATTCTATCCCCCATACCCTGCTACCATCCAGGTTAATACGCTGCTCTTTGCCTGCATTAGGACCCTGTTGAAATGTTTTTTTATCAATGGCATCATAGGTACGGCTTATAAATCCTGTTAGGGATCCACTAAAAGTAGTAGTTCGCCATTCAGCACCAAGCTCTCCAAGGTATGCGGTAACGGGTTTAAGGTCAGGATTTGGAACAAATTTGCCTAATGCCCCACCATAAAGTTCTCGCATGGTAGGGAAGCGAGGTTTGCGACCAAAAGAAGTGCGCAATCTTAATTGTTCAGAAATATTGTAACTTAATCCCCCTGCTATGCTGAGCGAAGAATTTAAATAGTGTTGATACCCCTCGCTTTCCCAGGGACCGGTATTTGTAATTGCGCTGCCCTCATAGCTTATTCCAACCATCCCGGTTAAATCCTCAGCAAGGGGGAAAGAGTATTCAGCACCCAGACTGTAAATATATTGTCCATACGTATCACTGGAGTCCCTTAGGGTATTACCGTTTGTATAGGGCACAATAGTTTGATTGTGTTGGGTAGTTAACATATTCAATGCTATGTCCAGATTGCCTTCTCCTAATTCTTGTTCAAGGATTAGACGTATACCTCCCGTGATATCAAGATCATCTTGGGTTTGATCCAAAGCGTCATAGTTAACGCTTTTGAATTGGTGAATATCCTGTTCATATCGGTTAAGCCATATGGAACCTCGCAGATGAGTATTAGAATCAAAGGGGAATAACCCACTGATAATAGCCATAGATTGACGAATAGTAGGATAACGCCAGTAGCGAACACTGGTTTGGGAAGGATTGAGATTGCTTTCCGGTGCAACTCCTTTTGCTGCATCAACATGAAAGATTGAAGCACTTAAACGAGCTCCATCGTTATACTGCTTTGTCGCTTCAAAAAATATATTCACATTGCGACTGTCGGTATTCACTCGTCTGTTATCTGAAGGCTGGCTAAATGGTACGGTTGCTCCATCAGGCAATGTATAGTCGTATTGGTTGGTATATCCTACCTCTGCAGTGTATGAAAAGTTCTTTTTTCGTCCGGTGTGGAGTGCTGAAGCGCCGCCTAATCCTGGTAAGGAGCCAGTTAGAGATAACTTGGTAAGGTTTCCTCGGTTTACTAATGATTGTGCACGAAAGTTTACTGCTCCTCCAATGGTATTAGTGCCATAGGTTACCGAGGGTACTCCTTTAGAAACAGTGACACCTCCCAGCATAGAGGAAGGCAGAAAAGATATATCAACACGATTATCCCAAGGAACATTAATAAGGGCCCCGTTAAAAAACTGGGCTGTTTGACGGTCGGCAGAATTTCTAAGATAAAGTATGGTTTGTCCCCTGGAATTGGTAGCTACATGAGCCGCCGGAAGCATACGAGCGACATCAGCAATATTCCCGAGGTCAACTTTTTCGATCTCATCGGCATCTATTCGTTGAACAGTGGCAGGATCTGGGAGATCCTTATTGGTATTGCTAACTACAATTTCGTTAAGTTTATATCGGGCAGGTGGTAGGTCGATATTTACTACTATTGTCTCATTGGCCTCTACAGTAACTTCGCGTGTTTCTTTTTTAAACCCAATTGCAGTAAACGTTAATTGATACCTTCCTGCCGATAATTGATTAAATTGGTAAAAGCCGTTCTTGTCGGTAGCAGCACCTGTTTTATATGAACCCTGATATTTGCTTAGATATATATTCACTTGTCGGATTGCTTCATCAGACTCCGGATTGGTTATTTGGCCTTTAATAATTGCTGACTGTGCGGAAAGTGTGCCAATGTTAGTCACAAAAAGGCAGCTTATAAAAATAAATAGCAAACGGGTATACATGCTGGCGAAAACTAAATCTTTTGTAATTAGACCCCTAAAACGTAAGGCAAAAAGTATTCATTTCAATCTTACTCCTCAAAAAAATAAGTAGGATAAAGGCTTCTGAGCTAATATTTACATTTTTTTAATGACTAGAAGCAGATGCAAAGTTTTAAAGCTCGTATTTCTTTATTGTTGAAATAAACGACTTCATTCAGGTAAATGTTATATATCACAGAAATAAATAAGTGTCTAAATATTAAAAAAAATACAATTAGACGATTTCCAGTGATTTTTTGGGTATCTTGGGGCTGAAATAGTAATGTACTTGGTAATTTCTTTTTTGCATGTAGGTTCATCGATCGATAACCAAACTGTGCACTATGCGAAAACTTATAAATGTTCCATCAAGACTATACTTGGCCGGAACACTTGCGGTAAGTCTTCTTCTCAGTAGTTGTTCTTTTTCTGAGGACGTTCCTTTAGGTGACGATACAGACCAACAAGGGCTCAATGTAAGTGTAGTAGAGCCCATAAAGCGTGACTATGGACAGATCAAAGAGAATGGTGTGTTGCGCATGATTACCCGGTACAGTTCCAATACCTATTTTTTGCACCAAGGGCTTGAATGGGGATTTGAATATGAGCTTGTTGATAAATTTGCCGATCAGCATGATCTTGCCTTAGAAGTGGTTGTTATAGGACCGGATGAAAATCCCTATGACCTTTTAAACAGCGGGAAGGGGGATATTATTGCAGCTAACTATACACGAACCCCAGAAAGAAAAAAGTATGTAGACTTTACACGGCCCTATAATTTAGTGAATCAGTTATTGGTATTTTCTGATAAAGTAGGTGAACCACCCAGCTCGGTTGAGGAGGTTGTTGAGCAGGGAATTCCTATTACTGTTCGCCGTAACAGTTCATACTATTATCGATTACAAGAACTTAAATCAAAGGGCCTGGATCTATCCATTAACGTGGTATCGAATAAAAAAGATACCGAATCATTATTGTATGAAATTTCTAATGGAAAATATCTGGCTACTGTAGCTGATGATAATATATTTCAGGCATCTAATAAATATATGCAGGGCATTCAACAAGGACCTGTTATGGCAAAAAATGATACAATCGCTTGGGCTATTCGGGAAAATGCACCGAGTCTTAAAACAGAACTCAATAGGTTTTTATATGATCACTTTCGTTTTGGTGGACCCAATGAGTCGCCTAAACGTTCTACCTTTTTAAATATCTTGCGGAAGCGTTACTTCAAAGAGGGGCCACAAATTGCCGATTACTATAATCCGGAGTCCAGTATGTTGGGTGGGGGGGTAATTTCCCCTTATGATGACCTTATTAAAAATGTTGCAGATTCGGCCGGTGTTGATTGGTTATTGGTAGCTTCTATTATAGCGCAAGAAACGAAGTTTAATCCCAATGCAAAAAGTTGGGCCGGTGCTGTTGGGTTAATGCAGGTATTGCCACGCTACTCACAGACCCCCTCAGAAGAATTACTCTACGACGAAGAGATAAACTTGCGAGAAGGGGTGCGCATTATAAATGAGCATTTAAATCACTATTCCTATATGGACAGTACAGACAAATGGTCGTTTGCCCTTGCAGCATATAATGCAGGGCAGGGACATGTGGCAGATGCCCGACGATTAGCTATTGATCAAAATAAAGATCCGAATGAGTGGAAAAATGTGTCTGATGCTTTGCTAAAACTGATGCAACGTAAGTATTATAAAGATGCCCGGTATGGCTTTTGCCGGGGTATTGAAACAGTTCGCTATGTAGAAGAGATTAAGAATCGATATAACATATATCAGACTATTTTGACCCTGAGTAATGAGGAAGAAAATAATAGAGGGCCCGGGGTATTAGGGATCTTTAATTAACTTTCAGTATGATCAGGGTAATATCGTCATATTGAACATCATGCGAGAAGGCTTGTACTTTTTCAATAATACTTTTTTGAATATCAGTTGCAGACTTTGATCGGTTTTCTTTAATACAATTGAGTAACCGCTGTTCGCCAAACTCTTCTGTTTCATCTTCATTCATTGCTTCCGTTACGCCATCGGTATAAAAAACAAGAATATCGTCTTGTGATAGTTGAATTGTTTGTTCTTCATAGGGAGTCATGGTAGGCATTGCTCCCAATATTAGGCCTCCTTCTTGCAGCTCTTCCGGTTTCTGCTTTCCTTTTTTGAGCCATACTGGAGGGTTATGACCAGCATTAACAAAGCGAAACATTAGGCTGTCAGGGTTGAAGATGCCCCAAAAGAAAGTGATAAATTTATTACTGGGTGTATTTTGGTGAATAATATCATTAATCTGAGCTGAGGCTTTGCTAAGAGAGATATCGATCGGAAGCAGAACATGCAACATGGCCTGTAAGTTTGCCATCAATAATGCTGCAGGAATTCCCTTTCCTGTGACGTCTCCAATAGCAAACAGAAGTTCATCAGAGGGTACTTTCAGGATGTCAAAATAATCTCCTCCAACTTGATATGAAGAAATGTTTTTCGCCGCGATATCAAGCTTATCAGTGTTTGGAATAGGGTCTGGTAGCAGGCCCTGTTGAATACTTTTCGCAATGTTGAGTTCTTCTTCAATCCGTTCTTTTTCTATCCGTTCTTCAAGCAAGAAGGTTTTTTGGATGGAAAGTACGGCCAGGTTTCCTAAAGAGCGTAAAAAATTATAGTCAGAGCTGGAGTATTCTTCTTCATTGGCACGTGCCCCTACCCCTACAAGGGCGATCTGTTCGCTTTGAAACTGAAGGCCAATAACTGCCTTAATTTCATTGGTTTTTAAAAAGGGAATTCTTTGTGCCAACTTTTGGTCAACCTCAACTAAATCATCTTCTAAGGCAAAAAGTTTGTCAATTTCTTTTGCTGATAATTCTCCTTCGATGCCACTTCTGGCTACCATTTTCCGTTCGCTTTCATTTTCAAGAACGAAGAAAAATTTTCGAATTAACATCTGACCCAGCATCGCAAATTTAAAAATCCGGACGATCTCATCCCGGTCCACCATGATGTTAAAATCCTTGCTGAGATCGAACAGGGTATTTAGCTCATATACCTTGCGGTCAAGCATACGATTTATGCGACGTAGTTCTGTAAACATGCGCGAGTTTGCAATAGCCACCGATGAAATAATGGATAAGCTCTCAATAAACTCAATTTCGTGCTCACTCAGTTCTTTTTTGTTTCCTTTAGAGCCCAGACAAAGAAACCCAATATGATTATTACTGGTCTGTAGGTTAAAAAGGGTGCAATGTTTATCACCTTCGATTATTTCCGGCATTTCAAAATCGCTTACCCCGCAACGAATAACAGACTGCTCTTTAATATTATGGTCCCAGTCGAATGAGAGCGTCTTACCTTCTTTGGGGCATCCTTTGCCTTTAGATTTGGAAACTTTGTAGTTATTGGTGGCTGGCTGATAGATAAGGATCATTCCCTTGCTTACCATCAATTTTCCCATCGTAATCAGCAACAGATTATTAAGGACAAAATCCATGTCCTGAGACTCTATAAGCATGCGTGAGGTCTCAAGCAGGGTTTTTATTTCAAATCGCGATTGGCGATCATCATTTTGAAAAGAAGAGCTACTCAAAACAGTTACCTTTTTTTGGTCATCCGAATTTCATTTACCGATCCCTTAGTCTCATATTCAACATCATCCATCAGTTTTCTAATAAGATAAACGCCTACTCCACCGCGCTTCTTTTCCTTAATTTTTTGCCGAACATCCGGCTTTGAGTAAGCACTGGGATCAAAGGCATCTCCGGTATCCAGAAGTGAAACCCAAAATTTTTGACTATTGTATCCAAGCTCTATATCTACAGATTTTTCCTGATCATTTTTATAGGCATGTTTAATAATATTGGTATAAGCTTCATCAACAGCTAGACGTATATCATCAACATCTTGAGGAGCAAAACCAAATTCCGAGGCATGCTCAGCAACAAAGGCGCGTACCTCGGACAAATGCTCGGTCGATGCTTTTACAGTAATACTATATGTAGATGATTTTGACAAAGTACTTCCTATTTCTGTTCGTTGTTTTCGAACTTACCAATGGCATCTGCTTCTGATTCTAAAATATCGTAGAGAGTGGGAAAGCCGAGTAGGTCAAATACATTATAAACTTTGGGGTTCATGTTTGTGAGTTTGATATCTCCCCCTAGACTACGGACGTCCTCTATATAAGCCATAAATACTCCAAGGCCTGCACTGGCTATATAATCTAAATCTTCGCAATTTACGATGATGTGATGCTTTTTATTATCAATCAGCTTTTTAAGCGAGTTTTCAAGTTGTGAAGCTGTATGAGCATCCAGCTCGCCACTAAGTTCGAGTACGTCGTAATCGCGAACTTCTCTGTGGTTAATCTTAAAATTTTTCATTTCTGCGGATTTGATATTAGAAAACTATTCCTTGATGGAACGAACCTGTAAACATAAAAAAATTTCTAAACATGGTACGCAAAAAACAGCTGGTCTCGAAATTTATCTGTTATTCCATATACAAAGCTTGGGTAATGCTCATGCAAATGCGTGTTGCAGAAATAGGAGTACGAAAAAAAAATAGAAAGGATTCAAAAAAAATAAGGCCTCACAAGTATCAGTTGTGAGGCCCTGACTATTCATCAAGAGAGACGCTACTTGAGCGCACTTAAATATACACTAATTAACAGTTTTAATACAAATGTTTCTGTTAAATGTTGTTTGTTTTAACATTAAACTTAGAGGGAGTTAGTTTGTTTCTGTAGGCCTATGAGTCCCAACGTCTTTGAGAAATTGATAAGTGTCATCGATAACATCTCCAACTGATTTCGATAGTAATGAGCTGCAAATTACGTGGCTTTTAGCATCTGGGAAGTTAACTGTGCGGGTCAATTCTGTGCGAGAATCAAGGTGTTTGATCATTTTTTTAATGGCTTTAACAGAAACCACAGTATCCTGTTCGTTCTTATTTTTAAAATAATAGCCAACAAAAACAGGGTGATCTATCCTTTTAAATAGCTTTTTTTGCATATTGTGTTGTACAAAGGCTCCAAGACTTAAAGCACCCCCTAACGCATATTTTTTATTCCAGATTCGATCTTCGGCATAGGTTGAGTTCGAGTTAGTTATTAAATGTTTTTTCCCGGGTATCAGGGCAAGAAATTTTCGTACTGAAGTATTGGTTAACAACTGTTGTTTAATTCCAAAGAATTGAATTAAAGGAGAATATAAAATGAGAGAAGAAATACGTTTTTTGAGCATCTCTTGTGAGGCCAAGTAAAGGGCCAGGCTTCCCCCGGTAGAGGTTCCCATGAGGATAATTTTTTTCCCGATACGCTTACCAATTTCAAAGGAAAATTTCGCTGATTGTAGTAGTGATTCTTCAGTAAGATTGATAAGAGGATGCTCGCTTTTTATTCCGTGTTCGGCCAACCTGCTTAAATACAAGTTACAGCCTGTTTTTTGGGCTATTGCTTTGTGAACTGGATCTCCTTCCGGATGTGAAGCTCGAAAGCCATGTAGGTATACAATGGCATATTCGGTTTGTTGAACTTTGGAAGGATTTGCCCAAATGATTTGTGCCTCTGTCCCTGGTTTTAAATCATAAGCCGACTCGTGATTTTTTAAAAAGCCATCAAGCTTAGATAGGGTGTCTGGAATTTCTGATATCTGACCATCCATGTAGCTATATGGTTATGAGCAGTTAATATAAAAAAAGCACCAAGAGAATAGATCTCTGGTGCTTACAAATAAAAATATAACGAGTTGTTATTCCTCGGTATCAGATTGGTCTTGGGTCATTGAAATCCAAGACTGTTCACTATGATTTCGCTGAAGTTTATCCTGTAGTTTTTGAGCCATCTCTTTTGTAGCCAGATGTCCCAGTCGAACTCTAAACCAAATGTTTCCGGTTTCTTCTTTACCATATTTCACGACATAGGCATTTTCATAGCCTCGGTCTTTCCATTTTTGGATTTGTGATTGTGCCTTGTCTTTTGATCTCCACGCCTCAACCTGAACTGAAAAAGCACCTTCGCTGTCAAATTCAATACGATTACGTTCGCGCTCTCTTTTTTTTGCAGCTGCTATACTGTCTTGACGTGCTTGTTCAATACTATCTTGTCGCTGTTCAGCCAGTCGTTGTTGTCTAACTTGTTCAAGTGAATCTTGACGAGCTTGTTCACGACGTTGTTTTTCTTCTTCGCTAGGTCCACATGCATTAAGTAAACCGATAGCTATGGAGGAGGTTACCAAGAAAATTACTATTCGTTTCATGAGTAAGTGATTTAATGAATAAGAATTTTTCGTGCCCACGCTTATTTTACTAAAAAAAGTTACGGTGCAAAAGTTTATAAACCAAAAAACTATCTTTAGAATTATATCGATAAATTAAGGGGAAGAATAGGGTGTAAATTCTTATTGACGGAGTTGCTATCGACCTCTTTTCTATTTAGATTTGATCTAAATTTCTCTCTTCTCAGAGCATCAGAACACAATATCATAGGCACAAAACTACATAAAAAATCTCCTCCTTGGTATTTACTGCTATTTGCAGTACTCATTGCAATAGGCGTACTATTACCACTGGTATACTTATTGATTCGTGCATTTGGGGCTTCACCCGAGATGTTAAATAATGTGGTATTCCGGATGCGGAATCTACGTCTGCTCGGGAATACTTTATTATTGACAGTAGGGGTATTAGTACTGGATGCGATGATCGCTCTACCGCTTGCATACCTTTCAGTACGATGCAAAGTAAAAGCTCGAAGGTTAATTACGTTATTGGGAGTTCTACCTCTGGCTATTCCCGGTTATGTTATGGCATATGCTGTTTTGGGGCTGGGAGGGTTTAATGGTAGTGTTAACGCTTGGGTTGGCTGGAACTTTCCTCGAATTAGTGGGTTTGCGGGATCATTGGTAGTATTGACGCTTTGTACCTTCCCGTACCTGTATTTGAATTTGCGTACTGCTCTGCTTGGTCTCGATCAGTCGATCGAGGAAGTATCTCGATCGTTGGGGCACGATGCGAAATCTACCTTTATCAAAATTATTTTACCACAACTTAAACCCGCTTTCTTAGCTGGGGCATTGCTTATTAGTTTACATGTTATCGGAGATTTTGGTACTGTTTCACTGATGCGTTTTGAGACATTTAGTTATGCTTTGTACTTGCAATACATTGCAGCTTTTGATCGCATATATGCAGCATGGCTGGCACTGATGTTGTTAGGGTTGACTACGGCAGCGTTGGTTTTGGAATATAAACTACTTAAGAAAGCGATATATTATCGTTTGGGAAGGGGGGCGGCCAAAACAAAAACCTATTTAAGGTTAGGCCCCTGGAAATACCCCGCTTATATTTTTGTTGTTGTACTATTTGTGATATCTGTATTTCTACCGGTATCCTCTATTATGCATTGGTTAACCCAGTCTGCTTTTACCTCAGTAGCAAGTGACCTGTACCATGCATTCTTAAATTCAGTAAAAGCTTCTGCACCGGCAGCTGTTTTAACAACGTTAATGGCCCTGCCTTTAGCTTATATTGGGGTGCGATACAAAACAAAATTAAGTAATCCTATAGAGCGAGTTGCATACTTAGGATATGCTACACCACCTCTAGCGTTTGCTTTGGCTTTTGTGTTCTTTTCACTTCAGGTATCTACAGTTTTATATCAATCGTTATTTTTACTTGTTTTTGCCTATTCCTTGCACTTTTTGGCCGAGGCAATTGGGCCGGTACGTAGTGCTTTATACCAAGCACCTCCGCAATATGAAGAAGCAGCACAATCGCTGGGATACTCTTCGGTTAAGTCATTTTTTAAGGTTACTTTACCACTATTACGCGGTGGAATTATTGCATCCGCAGCTTTGGTTTTCTTATCTGCAATGAAAGAGTTGTCGATAACGTTTCTTTTATCTCCAATAGGGTTTGATACACTTGCCCTTAACGTATGGTCGTATACAGGGGAGGCTATGTTTGCAGAGGCAGCTCCCTTTGCACTAACAATTTTATTATTTTCATCCCTCTTTGTAGGGTTGTTATTCTCGAAAGAGTTAAAAACATGATGAAAGATTTATTAACAGTAGAAAATTTAAGTAAGGCCTTTGGTGAAAGTGGGCCCGTGGTAGATTCTCTTGACTTTGAAGTGAAAGAGGATGAGATATTTGCCCTTTTAGGTCCCAGTGGGTGCGGTAAAACAACATGTTTGCGTTTAATTGCTGGTTTTGAGCGGGCTGATGAAGGGGTGGTAAAGGTTGATGGTCATTTGTTGGAATCTCCCAAACAACATATAGCTCCCCAAGACAGAGGTATTGGATTTGTTTTTCAAGATTATGCCCTGTTTCCACATTTATCGGTAATAGATAATGTTGCTTTTGGCTTAACAGATATACCAAAGCATAAGCGCGAGGTATATGCCGAAGAGGTGCTTTGTAGAACCGGAATGGGTGACTATAAAGATCGTAATCCCAGTGAGCTTTCTGGAGGACAGCAACAACGAGTAGCATTGGCGCGTGCTATTGCGCCTAAGCCCAAATTGGTTCTATTGGATGAGCCATTTTCAAACCTTGATGCTATGTTACGTGATTCTATGCGTAAAGAAGTTCGTAGTATTCTTAAAAAAGCTGGCATGAGTGCCTTGCTAGTCACCCATGATCAGGAAGAAGCACTCTCATTTGCTGATAGGATTGCTGTTATGAATGACGGGAAGATTGAACAAATTGGGACCCCCGAAGAGGTTTATTATAATCCTAAAACAAAGTTTGTTGCACAGTTTTTAGGACGAACTAATCTTTTCCATGCTGAAGCAAATGGAAGCCAAGAAGTTGCTACCACACTGGGACCCATGCATTTAGACTGTGATGCCTGTGGGCGGGTACTCTGTTCTATTCGCCCTGAGCATTTAACGTTGGAAGAAGCGACAGATCAAAAGCCTGAAAATATAGGTACGGTAATAGGAAGAGATTTTAAAGGTCACGATATTACCTATCATGTTTTGCTCAAAGGTAAAAAGTATTTGGTCCACACCGATAATCGAGTGCTTTTTGAACCCGGTGATGCTGTTGTAGTAAAGCCGCTTGAGTCTGCTGTGATTCTGGAAGGTGAAAATTAAACCTAAGGGGCATGGATTTTATATTACTACTTATTATTGCTGCTATTTGTGGCGCTATTGGGCAAAGTATTGCAGGTTATTCTTTAGGCGGATGTCTCATTTCAACGGTAGTTGGTTTTATTGGGGCATTAATCGGCAAGTGGCTTGCTGCCAAGATGGGATTGACCTACATAATACCGGTAGAAATTAATGGAGAGATGTTTCCAATTATTTGGTCGATCCTGGGATCGGCACTTTTTGCTGTTAGCATAGGAATCTTTGCAAAAGGAAGAGAATATCTTAAAAAATAGAGGCCCGATAGCATATGTATCGAGCCTTTGTACAAAATTTCAGTATGGAATGTTTCTATTCAGGAACTGAAAAGTCTTGGCTATATGGATTGTTATCAAAACCCGGAGTAATTCGTACAAAGCCATGACTCGTAGCATTGTGGCAAGAATTACATGAGTTAACCATCTCAATCGTTTTTGCTCTCACTTCATCCCATTTTTTATTTGCAAGAGCGGTTTCTACTGGTTCTATGGTAGGCTCTAGGAAAAGCTTCATAAATCGTGAAATATCATATCCTTCATATCCCGGTATGTTTTTTGTAATACCATCAGCGGCTGCCCGAACTTCATGAAAATAAAAAGTAGCTAATTCATGATTTTTGGCATCTACAGCCAGGGCATATTTATGCGTATAAAGCTGTAGCTGTCCCATCGCATCTGCCAATTCGGGAGTGTCTTTTTTTGCTTTTTCAATGCCCTGTTTTTGAGGGGCAGCATTCTCTTTGTTGGGAGAAGAACAGTAAACTAATAGTAGGGTGCACAGGAAAAGACCTAATACAGTGGTGATTTTATAGACGCCTGAAGTATTGGTATTCATTTTTTTCGAATCTGTTGGATACTTATTTAAAATGAGTCTAAGTATATGAAAAAATATCAAAAACTTAGAGCCATTATTCTATAAAATTTGCTGCATTTTAAAATATGCGCGCCACACCAATGTTTACTAAAAAGGCCGGTTCGTCAAGTCGTGCAGCAAAGTCAACACGAAATACACCAAATAGCCCGTTAATAGATGCACCGGCTTCCCAATAGGTGCCTTCTGTTCCCTGTGGTTGAAACCCTGCTAAGGGAGATTTGAGACTGTTCCATTCAGGCCAGGTGCGAGCGACTCCCCCAAAAGCAATCAGTCCTATATTACGTTCTACTAGTGGACGCAGTCCCAGTGCTTCAAATGGAATAGTACGAAAGTTATGTTCGATATTTAATGCCAAATATTGTTTCCCCTCAAATGGGCGCCCACGGCTGGCACGCATTACTCCAAATGGGCTGGTATTAGATAATGCGACATCAATAGCACCCAGTTTTTGTGTAGGAAGATTTCCGCTGTAAGTACCGGCTTGGATGTTGATATCCAAGGTGTTAGGCATAAACCTGCGTTGGTAAAATGTGGGAAACGACCAACCCATTTGCGTATTGTACCGACTAAAGTTAAAGTCGCTGCCAAAACTATCCGATGCGTGCTCAATTTGAAAAAGGATAAAATTTTGTGCGGTTGTTCCAAAGTTATACGCGTTATCCAGATTATATCCTGCTGTGATATCAATGCTTTGTATTCTGCCCTCGTTGATAGGTGGATTAGCACGATAGTTATCTGAACGTCCGGTTATATCATAGGCAGTAGTAGTAATTAGTGAATGATGTTTTTTACTATTAAAGCCCGCAGTAATCGAAAGGTTATCTTTTGGTAGCTTGAGAGAAGAAAATATTCTAAATCCTTCAGATCGGAAATAGTCAAAATAGCCTTTGTAGCCCATAAGGTTTGGAATACTAGAATAAAAAGGACTGTAAATCCGGGATTTGTTACGGGGGGTGGTTTCTGCATTATAGTGTGCACCAACAAAAGCGGATACTTTTTCTTTTTGAAGCCAATTTAAGTTAAGACCTCCCCCGTAGCTCCATTTTTTGTAACCTGTACTGTATCCCCCCTTAGCATCTAACCGTAGCCTATCTGTTAACTTAATATTGTATTTTAAGCCGGCAAAGAGTTCATCCACACGGTTATATCGAGCATCTGGTGAAATATTACCAGGCACTTCACCTAAAAAAGAAAAGGGACCTGTATTTGAGTTCTCATCCTCTTCCATAAACTGTGCTAGAAAACCAGTCGGTTTAAAAGCCTCTTCCAGGGTAGCAGTACTGTCAACGGTAACATAGGCTTCTTCTTCCTCCGCAGATAATGGAACTGTATCAACTTGTTTGTAGATGAGAGAGTCGGAAGATACGGTAGTGCTGTCAACACTAAATAGATCCTCTTTTTTATAAAGTGAATCAGGTAGGCTGGTATTTACTTTATAGTTTGTAATACGCGATAGTTGGTTAAATTGAATTAATGGAAAGTCCAGACCTACCATTGATATTTTAATTTTTCCTCCAATACGTACATCTACCGGAAGCCAGAAATCTTTACCAAAATTGTTAAACTGTTGTTCATAGGCGAGGTTGAATGATTTTACCGGGAAGGGAAAGCTTACAACATCATTGGGAGTAAGATCTACTTCAGCTAAGGCATATTCTTTATCAATGACATAAACCATACCTTTAAAAAGAGGTTGTAGTTTTCGTTTGGGAGTTACCTTGATTTCAAAAACTGTTTGGTTATCCAAAGAGGTTTGGTCAATAAGCTCAAAATTGTAATAGTTGAGTGCATCCGGATGGGTAACACCGACGAGTTTAAATCCTGAAATTTTAATGTTATCGTCGTAAAAATTGGGCAGATAGCTAACCCCGGCAAAATTATCAGCTGCTTCAATGTTGGCCGTTTGCCTTTTTGACTTTAGTACTTCGCGATGCCCCTGTTCTTTATCCCAGAAAACTTCAGAAACAGATTCGGTGATGGATACTATGCTTGTGTCGTTAGATATTTTTTGTCGTGTGTAAGCGTCTGCTTCATAGGTATTAAGTTTTCTGCGCCACTGTTTCTTACGTTTTATCACCTCTCGCATAATTCGAATGCCGGGATCTTCATCAGTTACAACGATCTCTTGCATATTCGTTATGGCGGGTTTTAGCGTGAAGTCTTGCTGTTTTTTCGATTGGCTAGTGATTTTTCTTCGAACTGATTGATATCCGAGATAACGTACAATAACTGTTGCGGGAAGTAACGAGTCCGGAATTGATAATGAGTAATTACCATCAGTATTGGTGATAGTACCTTTATAAGTGCCCTCAATAAGAATATTAGTGGAAGGTAGGGTTTCACCGGTTTTTGCATCACTTACGGTTCCCGAAATAGTATGTTGTGCTTTTATTGTGACACTTATTGGTAATAATAGAAAAAGTAATAAGAACTGTTTCGCTTCCACTGGAATCTGTTTTTTATTTATGGATATATAAGAGGTGTAGTACTATTATTTGTATTTAAGGTTACATGCAAATATGAAACTGTAAGTATTTTTGGTTGTTATTAGAAGAAATAAAGAAGGAATCGTTTCTGAGTGTGTTCTGAGATATGAAGCTATAGCAATATTAATTTTTTTTAATATATTGAGAGTTCAATACCTTTAGTAATAGAGTTGGCTGTTATCAGAATTTTAGGTAGGTAGAAATAAATATATGAGTGATCAAGAAGCACAAAGGGGATATTATTGGCAACCGGTTACATTTGAACTACTTTTATCTAATTACTCTTTGTCTGATGGACGCTTATGGGGAATCTTAAGTGGTTGGATTTTAGCTGTAATTGCTACTCTTGCTGCTACAGTTTTTCTGTTGCCAGAGGAATGGTTGTTGCTTGAAGGGAGTAGAAATAAAATCGTGCAGTTTTTTCTTTTCAACCCAGCCTTAATACTGGGAATGCTTCTTTTTTTCTGGTTTGGATTTGAATGGGGCTTTATTCCAATTTTTCTTTGTTCATTTATTATTGCTTTTTACTCGGGCATGGCTTGGGGTTGGGCTCTAATTTTTGGAATCGCATTTGTATTTGGTTTAGCAATATGTGCTACAGCTTACCGTGCTTTTGGAATATCCCATGATCTGAGATCGTTCAAAAGTATGGTGTTTTTTATCTCTATCTCATTCATTGGCTCCATAGGAAGCTCCCTAGGTGCATTTATATGGAGTTTTTCTCACCGTCTTTCTGCTTTTGATACGCTTGTAATTTGGAAAGGCTGGTGGAGCGGATCCTTCTTGCAGGCTTTGTTGATTATTGGACCACTTTTATGGATAGGAACACCTGCTGTAGAGCGGTTAAAAAGAAAGTGGTTTGAGTTTACTGAAGATCAAGGTGTGTCTTTGAAGTGGATCATTGGTGCTGTTGCTTCTATAACAGGAGCACTCTCACTTTTTATTTTTTCGGGTAAATTTCTAGGAGAGATGCGGGTTCAAGAGGTGATGGAAAGTCAAAAGTCAGCAACAGTTATTGATGTTGTAAATGCATTGGAGTCTTTTGAAATTATATCTTGGATCTCTATAGGTATTATTGTGCTAACCGGTTATGGGGCTTTTAAGTTAATAAGCGGTTGGAACAGACGGCTGACCAGAGAAGTTAAAGTAAGGACAGAGGAATTAAACGAAAGCCAGGAGAAGCTAAAAGTCTCACTGGAAGAGAAGGAGCTTTTATTACGTGAAATCCATCATCGTGTTAAAAATAATATGGCACTAGTAAGTGCCCTGTTAGAGTTACAGCAAATTAAATCAGGAGACCAAGCTACGCTAGCTAATTTTAGGACTGTACGGTCTCGGATAAAATCCATGGCAATGGCTCATGAAGTTTTGTATGAAAATGAATCACTGTCTAATATAAGCATGAAATCATATGTAGAACGGGTAGGTAAGCTTACGCATCAATCTTTTGGAGGTGGTGCTACTAATGTAGAGTTAAAGACGGATATTGAAGATACAAATTTAGACATGGCTTATTCTATTCCGTTAGGTCTTTTTATTAACGAAACTTTGATTAATGCCTATAAACATGCTTTTGATGGAAAAGACAAGGGTTGTATTTGGTTAGAGAGCGTAATAAAAGATGGGAAAGTTAACTTTGTGATTCGTGATAACGGTGTTGGGTTACCTGATGAACTCAATGAAATCAAAAAGAATTCTTTGGGGATAAGTCTTATTAAGAAGTTTGCAAAGCAGTTAAAAGCAGATCTTACTGTTGAGACCAATGAGGGAGAGGGAACTAAGTACTCTTTAGTATTTAGTGTCGATTAAAAATACGCTTATCTACTGTTATCTGCTTGTTACGAGCAGGGGAATAGGGAAACCTGAGAAGGTAAAGGCTATATTAGCTATTTGGAATGGAAGCGAGTAATTAAAGTATTAGGTAGGCCTAATAAAAAAAAGGCGATCTCATTTCGAGATCGCCTTTTTCTATTCATCTATTCTTCTAACAGATCCTTATTAGTTATTAGGAGTATACTGATAAGGATTTAATGGATGAGATTCTGCACGACGATTCTTGCGGCAACCAATTTCATCGGTCATATCCATGCAAGGTTGTGGTGCTTTACCTAATCCACGAGATTCAATACGGTTTTCAGCAAGACCGTTCTCAATGTAGAATTGCGTAACTGCTTCGGCACGACGCTTGCTAAGACGTAAGTTGTACTGATCTCCACCAACATGGTCGGTGTAAGCATCAATACGGACACGAAACTTCTTAGAATCCATCAATTTCTTAATGTTTTCATTTAGGATTCTAGCAGCTTCTTCGTCGATATTAGACTTGTCAAAATCAAAGTTTACGGTTTCGAGGGATCCTTCTTCGAGATATGCGGGATCAGAGCCGTCATTTAGGTTAGTGCCCATCTCGAGTTCTTGTGAGTCTGTGAACCCATCTCCATCAGAGTCGCTGTTGTTGGGGTCGCTGTTGTGTTCGTTGATTTCATCATAGTCATTGATGCCATCACCATCAGAATCAGCAGCATTAGGATCAGTACGGTACTCATTTACTTCTTCACCGTCACTTAGTCCATCATCATCACTGTCAGAGTTATTGGGATCAGTGTTATGGGAGTTAACTTCTTCACCATCACTGAGTCCATCTCCATCGCTGTCAGCAGCATTAGGGTCAGTATCGTATTCATTGATTTCTTCACCATCGCCCAATCCGTCACCATCGCTGTCGGCTTCAAGGGGATTAGTGTCGTATTCATTCATTTCTGCCCAGTCATTAAGACCGTCGCTGTCTGTGTCAAGCGTTTGGAGGGTTTCTTTGTCAAGAGATTGTAAGTATTCAAGAGTTCTTTCCGATGGTTCCCGGAGTTCTTCGGAACCGGAACAAGCTGTAAGCAAGGTCATCCCAAGAAACACGGAAGAGACAAGTAGAATCAATTTTGAGTTTATCATCGTGTTGCTGTGTAAGTTTTAAAGTTAATTTTTAAGCTGATGAAAAATAGAAGTTTACTTTATAATCTAAAACTGTTCCATAAAATAATTACCAATAATATGTTATCATTTACTATTAAAAACAAAAAGAAAGTAGATAGATCAAAAAATGTGAATTGAGTAAAATAATCCTTATAATTGCCATTCGTTAATGGGGCTATAGCTCAGTTGGCTAGAGCGCTTGCATGGCATGCAAGAGGTCCGGGGTTCAAGTCCCCGTAGCTCCACTTACTTTTCCCCTCTTTCAATAGTATCTAATTCATTATTAAAGGAATTGTTCCAGCTTTATTGGGATGAAATGGAAGTAATGGATATGGGTGGCCGGCATTTCTTTTTTCTTAGGCACGCTAATATGATGATTTTTATACTCATAAGATGGGCGTTATTGTTTGCCTTGTATCTTTTCATTCTTACTCTATAGGAAACCAATATTTGTTATCTTGGACCTCATAATACCAAAATATATAAATGGGAAATGGTAACCCACTGATTTTAATTATGTAGGTTATTGTAGTATATTATCGCTTTTGAGTCTTGTATGGCATAATCGAATTGAGTTATACTACTGAATAGCTAAAAAAATTGGTCCATATGGGTGATAGTAACTAATAAATCCCTCAAAACTATAGGATAGATAAAAGGAAATATATCTGTTTTTCCCTGCCGTTGCATAAGGTGTTGGCTCCCTTGTGCTTATAGAAGTATATAGGTTATGCTTTTTATAACCTACTGATAAAAAATAATCAGGTTTAGATCTTTTTATGGCGTAATAATACACCATAAAACCTTGTAAATGGAATTTAATCCAATATTTTTTATATTGTAAAGGTATGCCTTTACCCAATATTTATGTAATATAAGTTATGCCTAAAAGAAAACTAACCGAAGAGTTTATAAATGATTTGGAGTCGCCCAGCGAGCAGGTAGAGTTTTATGATACCTTGGTAAAGGGATTAATTCTTCGCCTTTCTAAATCCGGGACCAAGTCATTTAGTTATCGTTCTTTTGATGGGGAAAAGCACCAGCGACATACAATAGGGAAATATCCCGCCTGTACATTAGCTGAGGCGAGGCATCAAGTAAATAGGCATAAGGTCACAGAATTAGATGCAGAACAGGAAATGTCTCAGGATGTGCCTGATTTCGAAGAGATAGCGGAACAATTTATACAAAATCATTTACCGACTTTAAGTAATAGTACCAGTCGAGAGTATAAAAGGATTATCAATCGCGAACTGATGCCTGTGTTCGCAAAGTTCAATGTTCGGAATATGACTAAGGAGCAAATCGACAAATTGCTTGATCACAAAGCAAATAGAGAAGGTTCCTTAACAATGGCTAACAGGATGCGGGCTGTGTTAAGTAGCATTTTTTCTTTTGGCATTGATGAGGAGGTTATTTTTTATAACCCGGTAAATGCCACTAAGACCTACGATGTCGTTCATAAGAGGCCTAATCGGCACTATAACGAGCTCGAAATCAGGGAGCTATGGAAAAGTTTTGGCAAACAGAAACAGCCTATGGGAGAGTTGTTAAAAGTCTTATTAGTGCAGGGACAGCAGAAAAATGAGACCATACAGATGCGCTGGCAAGATATTCAGAATAATATGTGGGTAATTCCTGGAGAAATATCGAGGACTGGAGAGCCACATGAGGTGCCGCTTGGAAATATTACTCAGCAAATTATACAGAGTTTAAAGCCGTACAGTGGAAACAGTACGTATATATTTGCTTCTACACGCAAAAAAAATGCTCCACTAACAACTACAAAGAATGCTGCACAAAGGATTCGTAAAACAACAACGGTCGAAGATTTCAAAGTTCGACATTTAAGACAAACAGTTAGTGTTTATATGGCGAGGTTGGGTGTTGATGAAAAAGTGTTGTTGAAGCTATTTAATTACACGGAAGGTCATAATGTATTATCATCCCTTTATGGTAAGAATGATTACGCTGAGGGGAAGAAAAAAGCTATAACCAAATGGGAAAGTTGTTTATTGGATATTTTATAAGTAGTTGATCCTATAGTATGTCGTCCTCGTGAAGGATCAAGGATACCCCATCCCGTACGCTAGATTAGTGATTAGGGCTTTTTTTTTGCCATATGGGCTATACTTTTAGTATTATAGTTATATTCATGAAGTATGATTTTTGATGTATATCAGCTGGGGAGCATACTGGTTTTAATTCTCATTTATTACAAATTGATTTAGGGTATGGAAGCTCAAGCGAAAAGATTACAGGATTTTGTCATACTTGGCATTGCATTCCTTTTTTGTGTGCTATCGGCATATTCAGTTAATGCTCAAGCTGATTTATCTATGCGAGTTGAAGTCAATGAGACATTGGCAAATTCAAAAACTATCAATATAGAGTCTCTGGTAGCCAATGATGGGAAAGGTCCTACTCTTTTTAAAATGTTTTTAATAAATGAGAATAATTTTGATTATGCTAACAACTTATACTTTGAAATCTTAATCAGTTCAGATAAGGTAGGGCCAATAGCAGAGGTTACGCAGGTTCGAGGCCAACCATTTAGTTTAAGTCCGGGGCAGCAGGTGTTTGCCACCAATAATAATATAGGTGATGGACTGCCTGGAGTAGAAGAGGCTATTGCCTTTGATGGAGGCTTAACATCACAAGGGCAAAATTTCATTAATAGTTTAGGAGCTTCTACCACTTTACCTGCAGATCGTTATCAGATCCAAATTAATATTTACCAAGGTTCTGAACTGCAGAATAAGGTGGCCTCTGATATGGCTGAAATGGGCACAAGTATTGTACAAGAGGCTCAGGATTTCTATTTACTTAGCCCGGGCGATGTGTTGGGTTCTAATGCTCGCATATCTAATCCATATCCCAACTTTCAATGGCAAGGACCAACCGGAAATTCATATCGTCTTGTTATTGTGGAAGGAAGGAATAACGAGAGTCCGGAATCACTTCTTGAAGGAGCATTAAGTACATCTGCAACTCAGGGGAAGGGGGTATCAGGAAGTGGTTCTCTTATTGGTTATGAGATGTTGGATAGAGTAGTGGACCAATCTATTTTTCAGTATCCGAATAGTGGTGTTCAAGATTTAGAAGCTGGTAAAATATATTATTGGCAAGTTATAGGATTACGGGAAACAAGTAGTAGTATAGAAGAGAATAAATCTGAAATTTGGAGCTTTACTTTAGCTGGTGACAGGCGCGGTACCGTATCAGGAGTCCCAGGAATGCAAAGAGCGTTGGAGCAAATACTTGGAGGGCAGTTCGATCAGTTTAGTAGCGAGGGGTACTCATTTGAATCAGTCATAATTGATGGCAAGGTATATCGTGGCGGACAGGCTCTCCAAAAGATAAGAGAGCTCGTGCAAAAAGCTGAAAATGGTGATGTTTCAATAGTAATTGAAAGGTAATAGATTATGAGGCGTTACAATAGCATAACTTCTAAATTAGGTTTCTTGTTGCTCCTTGGTGGAACGATAACTGTAGTAGCAGCTCTTACGAAAATTGAAAATCCGGATCGCCCCTTAGCTTTTGTACAAAAATTTAAGCCCAGTGTAGGCATAGAAAAGGCAGGAACATTTGAGGATATTAAAAAACGGGGTAAACCCCTTTTTGACGGAGATACCTTGCGGACAAATGAAAATGGATTTGCATTGGTTCAATTCATGGATAAAAGCCTGGCAAAGGTGAAACCGGAATCGCGCCTTATTGTGGAAGGGAAGGTGGAAGGCAAACAGAACACTAGTACTCGCATTGGATTAGAGGCAGGAGAAATATTTCTTAATGTTACAAAGCAGGGTAGAGATAACTTTGAAGTAGCAACTAATACAACGGTGGCTTCAGTAAAAGGCACAGACTTCGGTGCCACTTCAAATAGTTATTTTTGGGTAGAAGAAGGTATTGTTGAGTTACTAGCTACTGAAACAGGAGAGTCTGCAGAGCTTACTGATGGAAATTATGGACAGGTTCTTTCTGATGGCACTATTGATACCGGCACTTTGACAGAAGACGAGATTGAAGAACGAAATAAAGAGTATGACCAGATGGAAGAAAGTCTGGATCCTGAAATTATTGAAATTCGATTTGTAGATGAAAATGGTCAACAAAGAGTGATCAAGGTTAAGGTTTTTGAAAACGAAAACAATTAATTAAATATAAGTTATTGCTGGGGTACAGGGTTTCAGTAATGGGAAAAATTACTACATGTTTACTATTTGTGGGGGTTCTGTTTAGCTGTGGGTTTGCTGAAGCAGCAGCAAATACAACACCAATACAGGTTCATCATCAAGAACCAACGTTTATTGAGCGGGGCAAAAGCCACGATTTAATATTTACAGTTCCGGGGGTTAAGGCCAATAAAGTTGTAGAAGCATATCTATTTTATCGTAACAACGGGGATATCTCATATAAACAAAAAAAAGCAACACTACACTCTACTGATTTCACAACTACTCTTACTATTAGTGATAAGCAAGCTACAGAAATTGAATATTATTTTGAGATCCAACTAAATAGCGGTGAGAAAGTAACTTACCCTCAAAATGTATTGCAGAGCTCTCCTGTACAAGTTGAAGTTATTGATAAAAGAAAGACAAAACGGGAACGCAGCGTAGCGCAAACAGGAGTGGATTATACCATTCTATCACCTAATCCCGGTACCACTGTAACTCAGAATGATGTTATAATCGCACTGACACTATTTTATGATCCGGCTGAAATTGATACAGCTAATTCTTCATTTCAATTTCGTTTGGATAAACGCGATGTGACAGAACAAGCAAGTGCCAGCGAGTATTTTTATACGTATTCGCCGGATGATCTTGCCCCGGGTAAGCATCAGGTGAAATTTAATTTATTAAAAAATGATTCTACCTACGAAGTAGCCAGCTGGAATTTTACTGTGCTGGATCCCACTGCTTCAGCAACTACGGAAAGTACCGGCAGTAAAGCCGAAAGCTGGGTTCCAAACGGTAGGTTAGAGTTTGCCGGCCGCAGTCAACAGCTTGGAGGGATAAATAACGATGCTCTTAGTGGAAATGTGCGTTTGTCGGGACAAAAGGGGGATATTTCATATTCTGCATATGGATTGTTAACCACTCAAGAAGATCCACGGCTGCAGGCACAAAACCGATTTAGAGCCCAACTTTATATTGGGGACTGGTTAGATTTTAAAGCAGGTCATGTTTATCCGCAGCTGAGTGCATTAACAATATCAGGACAACGTATGCAGGGAATTAATGTAGGATTCCATGCTTGGGATGATCTTCTGAATTTGAGAGTTGTACATGGGAAACTACGGCGTGGTATTGATAATTTATTCCAAAGGTTGGAGCCCGATTACCAAATTCAGCAACAAGATACAGTGGGAGTTTCCTACTTGCTAAATACCAAGAATCGTGGGGCAGGGACATTTAAACGGGATATAACAGGAGGCCGATTGGGGATTGGTCGGGGTGATACTTTTGAATTTGGGCTTAATTTCTTAAGAGTAGAAGATGATACTAATTCGATAAATGTTATCGATAATTTTAATACTCTAATGAATAGTGCACCCAGTCTTGCAGAGTCCTTGAATTCGCAACAACGAAAAGAACTGAATCAAGATCCAGATCAACTGAGTGTTAATGGTGTACCTCGTCCCAAAGGTAACTTTGTGGCAGCTTCTGATCTGTTAGTAAGCTTGGATTCTGACCGTATTCGTTTTGAAGCAGATGGGGCCTTTAGTCTATTGAATGAGGATATTTCTGAAGGTGCATTTTCACAAGAAAGAGCAGATGACCTGGGCTTTACCCTAGATAAAGATACCGAAAATTTTCTGGAGCAGCTTTCATGGCTTGTAATCATCAATGAGAACATGAATACTCTTCCTCTTCGTTTTAATGCAGATGATTCAGGTGTATCAGCAACCCCTGATTTGCCTACAAGTCTTTTAGCTTTTGACTCCCAAGCAGGTTTCAATTATTTCGATAATAACTTAAAGGTACGATATCGATGGGTTGGTCCGGCCTACCGTTCATTGGCAAACAGTACGATCCGTAATGATATTGCAGGCTTTAGTATTACAGACCGTGTACAACTATTCAAAAATCGCATCTATTTAACACTGGGATATGAGCGATTGCATGATAATGTATCTGATGACAAGGAGGCTACCACAAATACAGTTACTTACAGAAGTAATGTGAGCTGGTATCCTCTTGACCAAGGGTTGCCCCAACTACGTGTAGGTTTTCTGGCCAGAAATCGTGACAATGAGGTTGCATTATTTAATCCTTATGTGCCAGATGGGATGGAGAAATCCGCAGTGCAGAATTTTAAGATACAAGAAGGTGATACCCTGATTGCTCCTAATCCACGGTTGACAAATTCCTACCAGTTGTCTTCATCAATTTCACAGGAATTTTCGCTGTTTAATATTTCACATAGTGCCAGCCTTAGTTACTCTTATACAGATACAAAAGACCAGCGATTTAAATATGGCGGAGCTAAAAGCAATAGCCTGTCCATGCAAGTTGTAAATAGATTCGAAGAACAAGCCCTGCAGACTAGGATTGGTTTCAACTACAACAGTACAAAGACTGGTAATGGACTAACAGATATTAAAATATTAGGTTTCCGCGTGGGGGGATCGATGTTTTTGATGGATGATAGACTTAATATCAATGCATCACTGGCTTTTACAAAAAACCGTACCGAGTCTGCTTCTTTGGGCATTCCCATTGCTGTTTCGCAAGATGGAGATGTTCGGAATGATTACTATGAGCCTGGAGCCAATAACGCATCTACTTCAAAGTCAGAAAGTCATTCATATATTATTAATGCGAGTGGACGATATAATCTGTCTGACAGACATTCTTTTTTATTAACACTGCGTTATTCAAACGTGCGTAACGTATTATTTACTTCCGCTATTCCCAACGACCATTTGATACAGGCTCGTTATATTTTCAACTTTTAGCGTATGAAAAACGATCGAAACAGCTGGAGTACCTACCTTGTGTTACCGACGTTAGTTCTATTTGCGTTGGTAGTGACAATCTTTTTATCGTTTACTACTCCTGTACAGAAGCTAAAGTTGGGGGTTACAGATCAACTATTTGAGTTACGTGGCCCTATCCCAATACAAGATTCTACAGTAGTTATTGTGGGGATAAGCCAGCAAGCAGACCAAGAGATTCCCTATAAATATCCATGGCCTACAGATCTACATGCTAAGCTGGTAAACAATCTCAATGAGGCAGGCGCTCAGGCTATTGGTTTTGACGTGATTTTTGATAAAAGGGATAATTATAGCCTATCTAATGATACGGCCTTTGCCAAGGCGGTTAAACAGTCTAGGAACGTTATATTAGGGGCAAGTATTCAAAGTGAAGGGCAGGGGCGGGGGCAGGGAAGTAGTTCGCAGATCACTCGATTTGTAAGGCCTTATAAGCTGTTAAGGCAGGGAAATGATAATCCATTAGGCCTTGTAAGAACACATAATGATCTTGATGCGACGATTCGAAAGTATATACTTTCAACTTTTTACAATGGAGAAAAGTATTTATCGCTGGGGTTAGAAGTTCTGAAACTATATAAAGAAATTGACTCCAAGCAAGTATCTGAAACACAAAATATATTTAAAATAGGTCCATTTGAGATTCCTAAATTCTCAAGTAACCTGATGGCTATAAATTACTTTGGAGGGCCGGGCACTTTTAGCCGTTATTCGTTTGAGAATGTAATTGATGATTCGACGGTAATACTTGCCTCTGAAGATTCTTCGTTCCAAACCAATACATTTTCGGATCCTTATTTTGGGTTAAAGCAATCTGGCGCATTTAAAGATAAAATTGTACTTATAGGTGCAACAATGCCTGAACTTAATGACCTGCACTCTACACCCTTTGCGCCACAAGATGCTATGCCGGGGGTAGAAATGCATGCCAATGCAATACAGACTATATTGACGGGGAAATATATTCACCATGTTTCACCATGGCTCAATTTGGGCCTTATTTTCTTCTTGATTGTGTTTGTTGCTTGGGCTGGTCGAAGGTATTCAGGCTTAGCGGCCTTCTCGATTTATTTGACTTTGGCTATCTTGGTAATAGCATTGACTATTTATGAGTTTTTAGAGTTTCGATACATACTGGATGCCATATCACTGCTAGTAGCGCTTACTGTTGGGTATGTAACCACCCAGAGTTATGAATATGTGATTGAACAGAGAGAGAAAAGGCGTATACACAACCTCTTTTCCTCTTATGTGTCTCCTGCCGTAGTAGAAGAGATGGTTGAGTCAAATAAAGAGCCTGAGTTAGGGGGGGATGAGGTTTATATGACGGCCTTTTTTAGTGATATACAATCCTTCTCAGCTTTTTCTGAAAAGTTGCCGGCAAAAACGTTGGTAAGGCTTATAAACGAATATCTATCAGCAATGACCGATATTTTAACGTCTCACGGGGGTACGCTTGACAAATATATCGGAGATGCCATTGTTGCTTTTTTTGGCGCCCCGGTTCAACAGGAGAATCATGCATATAAAGCTTGTTTGGTTTCGCAGTTAATGCAGCTAAGACTTGAAGAGTTGCGTCAGAAATGGCGTAGGGAAGGAGAAAAGTGGCCAGAAATTGTGCATTACATGCGTAACAGAATTGGTATAAACACCGGTAAAATGGTAACAGGTAATATGGGTTCTGAAAGTCGCTTCAATTATACTATGATGGGAGATAATGTGAACCTGGCAGCACGCTGCGAGAGTAGTGCAAAGCAGTTTGGTGTTTATACAATGGTGACAGCAAATACCAAGCGAGAAGCCGAGGCACACGGCAATCGATGTGTATTTCGTTATTTAGATCGTATCGTGGTTAAAGGGAAAACTGAACCGGTGGAGGTGTATGAAATTATGGGGCTTCGTGAGCATTTGGATGATGCCCAATTTGCCTGTAAGCAAAAGTTTGAGCAAGCCACTGAAGCATATAAACAGCAAAAATGGGATAAGGCATTAGCGTTGTTTAACGAGTCTAAAAAGCTGGAGTTATTTAAGCCGAACAAAGACTCATTCATCCACACAAATCCTTCGTTGGTGTACCTTGACAGATGTGAAGTTATGAAGAAAAATCCACCCCCAGCCGATTGGAACGGCGTTTATGTAATGAAATCAAAATAGAATAATATCGTATTTTTGTTTGCCATTTATCCGATATAAATCGTATCTTCTTCACTCGAGGGTAGGCCCTACGCAGCCAGCTCCCTCTGAACTCCGTCAGGACCGGAAGGTAGCAGCGGTAGGAGGTCGTAGCGGCGTGATGTAGGTTGCTTACCCTCTCTTTTTTTACCCCTTCTTTTCTTGGATGTCGTTTGCAATGTGCTCTGCATGAACTCTGGTGTTCTCAATGAACAGACGACTAGTATCCATACCTCCACAAACTACTCCGGCTACATATATCCCTTTCCTATTTGTTTCTAAAGATTTTTCATCGTAGACCGGCATTTTATCTTTGTCATCGGTTAAGGCAATACCGAACTTCTTCATTAGCTTGAAATTGGGTTGGTAGCCTGTCATAGCCAGTACAAAATCATTGGAAATAGCCTCAATACCGTTGGGGGTTTCAAGTATAACTTCGTGGGGAAGAATCTCTTTAACCTCGGTATTAAAATATCCTGTAATTTCATTGTTTTTAATTCGGTTTTTGATATCTGGTTTAACCCAATATTTTACAGAATCCTTGATTTGCGAATCGCGAACTGATAATGTTACGTTTGCATGCGACCTGTAGGTCTCTAGAGCCGCATCTACAGCAGAGTTCCCCCCGCCAATAACAAGTACATCTTGCCAGGCATAGGCATGGGCTTCGTCATAATAGTGGGTTACTTTCTGTAGATCTTCGCCAGGAACCCCCATCTTGTTAGGGATATCGTAAAAGCCGGTAGCTACAACCACTTTTTCGGCTTTATAAGTACCCTTACTGGTCGAAATAGTAAAGGAGTGGTCTGATCCTTCTATATCCTGCACTTCTTCATATAGATGGATGTCAAGATTATAACTTTCAGCTGCTCGCCGATAATATTCCAGGGCTTCTCTTCGTGTAGGCTTAGGATTATGAGAAATAAACGGCACCTCACCTATTTCCAAACGCTCAGAGGTAGAGAAAAAGGTCATATCTTTGGGATAATTAAAAATACTGTTTACAAGACATCCCCTTTCAATAATTTTAGCGGGTATATTAAGCCGTTTTAATTCTATAGCTGTTGCTAAACCGATCGGACCTGCACCAACAATGATGACCATCGAGTAATATTTTAAGGTGTTAAAGAAAGATTAGGAAGAAGATAACAGTTTGAATTGGAAATACCGTAGATAGGTTCGCCCTATATTTCAATAATTAGTTGTGAATAGATCTAAGTTCTTCTCAAAGAAAATAAATTAATAGTATTTATAATTGCATGTACAACAAATCAAACATTTCTTAATTTGTCCCTGATAAATTTTCTTATTGCATAGTTGATCCACCCATTTGGATTGCTCCAGAAACCTACATGTCCTCCCTTATTAGTGATTATATAATCGGTAAATTCATTCTCATTTATTTTGTCTACAGGCATAGCCTCAATAGGGCAAATTGGATCCTCTTTGCTATGTATCAGCAAGGTAGGGGTTTCTATTTTATCTATAAATTGACGTGCAGAGCATATTTTATAGTAATTATCGGCATTTTTGAAACCGTGCACAGGGGCTGTTACTTGGTCATCAAATTCATATAGGGTAGAACCATCAAATGTAGGAATATCAGGAAAATAATATCTTTTAAGAGCTAATTTCTTTTTTAAGGTACGTAGAAAGCGATACTCATAGACGCGATGAAAGCCTTTAGACAGTCTCAGAGACCCTAGTCGTAGGTCATAAGGTACTGATATAGCCACAGATACATCTGCGGGGTGTGATTGTCCTTTTTCTCCTAGTGATTTAACTAATGCATTGCCACCAAGTGAGAAGCCTACGGCTGCAATTTTATTGTATGAGTATGTTTCTTGAACCCAGCTGAAGACTGTTTCATAATCTTTTGTTTCACCAGAATGATAAAAGCGAGGTCGGTTGTTCATTTTATCTCCACAGCTTCGAAAGTTAACCGCAACTACCGAATATCCTTCGTTAACCAACTCTTTCATAAGCTCTATGATGTAGTATCGCCGTGAGGACCCTTCTAGGCCATGGAAAAGTACTACAACAGCAGAAGAATTAGAGATGTTTGCACAATCAATTTCAAGGAAGTCATTATCTGGTGTAGGGATTTCAATTCGTTCAACTGCAGGTTGGTTGGTGTCACCCAATAATGAACGAGCAATGGTATGTATGTGACCATTGAAAGCCCAGCGTGAGCTGGGAAACGAATAGATATTACGAAGACTCGTTTGCATGAACAATAATTACTGGCCGATAATAAAAAATAATTTAACTTATCACTATTATAGCTCCCAATCAGTTATGGTAGGTAGACCATGGCTTAAATGGTTATATTAACAGCTATTGACTAAGTACTCTGTTTAATAAAGCTAAACTATATGAAAGATCGTTTCCAAGAACGTTTTACACAAGATACAAATAGCAATCAGAAAACCGTATCTGCATCTAGGGTAAGGATGAATGAAATGGTGATGCCTAATGATACGAATCCTCTTGGCAATTTAATGGGAGGGCGCCTGATGCAGTGGATGGATGTTTGTTCAGCTATTTCAGCACGTAGGCACTGCAATAGAAATGTGGTAACTGTAGCAGCAGATAGCATTGAGTTTAAAAATGCGATTAATTTAGGAGAGGTTGTTGTCATTGAGGGAGAGGTTACACGAACTTTTACCACTTCTATGGAGGTAGCAATGGAAGTATGGGCTGAAGATCAACGAAACGGTGAGCGTCGGCTTTGTACAACTTCTTTTTACACTTTTGTTGCATTAGATTCTGACGGAAATACGGTAAAAGTGCCAGAAATTATCCCGGAAACAGATTTTGAAAAGGAGCGATATGAGCAGGCGTCAGATCGCCGTAAAATGCGCCTAAAGGTGTCAGAGCAAAATAAAAAAGCGCACAAAAAAGATAAGTCCAGCTAGCGAAGTTTTACAATGGGGACTTTGAAAGTTTTGGTCGTACTTTGAGGTGATGCAATTATAGATGCGTATCCTTTTGTTATAGTGCTATAATTCTCTAAATGTTTATGTTATCGGACTTCGCAAAAGCCTAGTTATTTAATTACAGTAATAGGTATAGATTGAGTGCCATTGTTCGTTTTAAGTTGAATAAAATAGGTACCACTGCTTAGGTTCTTTGCTTCGAACGGTACAAACCGAGGCCCTGCATCCATGTTGGTATTTTTGAGCGTGCGTACTTTTCGACCTAATACATCGAATACAGTGAGAGTAACCTTGGATTGAGTCGCCAGGTTAAAGTGAATATTCGTTTCTTTACGAAATGGATTGGGATAATTTTGAAATAACTTGGTCTCTGAGGGTATTTTATCGGCCACTGCCGTACCAGTTGGGGATACCTCAAAAAGATTTCGGGAGCGTGCTTCTGAAATCTGATCCTTCAGTAGGGTGGTTGTATTCCCAAAAGCATAAATAAATCCTGCAGTAATTTCTGTACCGGGATTCAGGGTATAAGGGCCAGATGCAGTAACTGCCGAAACATCAGTGTTTGCAATATCTGTTCTCATTTTTCCGGCTTTTAAAGCAATACTTTTTTCAGCATCTGTAAAGCCATCATACAGTCCAAAGGTGACTGAGTCTTGTCTGCCTTCAATTGTATTATCAATGGCTAAAACGCTGGATATAGGACCAAGGTGAGCTACTGCAACAATTGGGGCCGTAGAAGATGGAGAGGCCTCAGAGAGATACAGTATGCTATCTGATTTGCTATAGTTAATACTATTATTCCCGGAATCACCGATGTCCCAATCATTGAAGAGACCTATATATAGGTTTTCCAAACGGGCAAAAGAAGAAGGATTTTGGATAGTGTATTTAAGAAATACAACATTACTCAGTGCTGGCTCATCAAACGAATAAGTTTCTAAATCAATTATTGCATTGCCTGTAGTATCAGTCTTGGTAGTAAAACGAGCAGTGCCTTTTATTCCATTAAAGATTTGCTCAGGTATAAATACTTGTTGAGAGATAAAATCTTTGGAAAGCCCATTTTCTGCTCGGCTCGCATCAATAATATCACCGTTCATCTCCAGTATTAGCCCGCCTTCAAAAAGGAGGTTATCTGTTTCCAGGTATCCCCCGGTGCCATCGGGTATCCGGGGAATGAAGCCTATACCTCCTGAACCTGAAAGGGGATCCGTAAATCCAATGGTACCATCTCCTGCAAGTGAGGTTTTGACATTGTTGGCAGCCACAATGTCGTATAAAAGATTTTTATACTGCAATATTCGAAAATCAGTATACCCCTGATTTGAATCAGTAAGGTCTAGTTTAAAAGTAGGGGTCTGACTGAGATCAAAACTATTGCTTAGCGTAATGGGGTAGCTGATACTTATTGTATCTCCATTTGCAATAGAGCCTAGCTGTTTTGTGTCATTATTTATTTCAATGCCGTCTTGGGTAATGGCATTGAGCGTTGCATTTAAAGCAGTGGTGCTTTTTCCGAGGTTTGCCAATTTTACCTTAACTGTACCGTTCTCTCCAAGCGTGAGTTTATCTCCATTGGTGTCCATAAATTGTCGAGATATCACTTTTATGCCGGGATAGTCAGTGTTAAGAGTGTGAAAAGCATCAATTGAACCATGCCCAAGTTTATATTGGTAATCTTGGGGGTTTATATCATCAATAAATGTTGCCGAGGAACGTATTTGCAAGCCTATACGCTCAGCCTTCCAGCCAGGGTGGATAGCTTTAGCAAGTGCTGCAAGTCCGCTTACTATCGGGGTAGCCATCGAGGTGCCTGTTTTTGTAACTAGCGTGCTGTTAAATGAAGTGCTAAGAATATCAGTTCCGGTAGCCAGCACATCCAACTTATAGCCGACATTAGAATAATTTGCCACAAGGTTGCTTGATTCAACAGATCCAACACTAAGTACTTTGTCATAAGCTGCAGGAAAGCCAATTTTTTGACTTGCATCATTACCGGATGCTGCCACAACAAGTGCCCCCATCTCTGTGGCTAGGTTTATGATATCCTGTTCAGCTTTTGAGGCCCCGCTACCGCCCCAGCTACAGTTAATAATATCAGCTCCATTTTCTGCGGCATAAATAATTCCTTCGAACCCAAATCCAATTGAATTCGATTCATCGGTGTCAGGGGTGCTTGGATCATCCGGGATACCACCGGTTTTGACAGGCATATAAATGGCTGTAAAAGCAGCACCTGCTACTCCAGTATTATTGTCGGTCTCTGCTGCTGCGATCCCGGCCACATGTGTGCCGTGGTCGGTACCATCATGGATAGGGTTATTATCTTGTTCAATGGTATTAGCTGATGTGCCTGAATCCCAAAAATCCCATCCAAAGATATCATCAGTATAGCTATTGTTATCAGTATCGAGGTTATCCATAAAAGGTGAATTGTCACCAAATACATCTTTTAAGTCTATACTTCCATCCCCATTGTAATCCTCTCCATTTTGATTTAAATAGGTATCGATTTCGGTTGAGGTAATGGTGTTGTCATTATTTTGGTCTACCTGGGATTGTAGGGTAGGAGGGATTTCATCTTGGTTAACCCATAGATTTGCGTCTAGTTCGGGGTGCGTATATCCCACCCCTCCATCATTAATGGCAATAATTACCTCCCGTGTTCCCTTGCTCAGATTCCAAGCATCTTTAAAATTATGGGTGTCTATAAATTTTTCCAGGTTTGGATCGTTCGGTTCATAGTTCATTTTCCGAACATATCTGGGTTCAGCATACTCTACACCGGGCATCTGACTAAGTTTCTGTGCCAGCAAGAGTGGAGAAATTGCCTTATTAAAAAACACTTCTTGTATTCTTAATACTTCATTACCCGAAGAGAGGCCTTTCCTTTGAATATTTTGGCGTAACTGTTTATTCAATAAAGGTTTGGTAGTACGCATGCCATTGTTAAAGAGTACCTTTTCTACAGCTTCTTTGGGCTTCTGTCGGTTCTTGGTGTTAAGGTTTTGAAGTTGCTGTTCTGATTTATACTTGATGATAAGGCGATCAGGAAAAAAGTTTCTTTGTTGTCCATAGGAGGTTAAGGAACAGTAAAGAAATAATATAAGTGGGAAGAATAGTTTTTTTAACATAAGCTGATTTATGTGTGCAAAATATTCATAGGTTATATAAATAAAAGCTAGAAATCCCTGGACCAATCCAAAAATCTATATTATAAGGTTATGCTTATCCAGACTTGAACTGTTTTTGTTTGATACGTACTCATTATATCATAATATCTATGATGAATTGACCTCAAATATTGTCCCATATATAGCTGATTTGTGTGGCAACATTATTGATTTAAGTCAGTTATTGTAACTGTACAAATTATTAGGCAATTTTACAGGCCGTTTAAATGCTTTTCTAATAGAATTTACCAACAAATTGACGCACATGATTAAGCAAGTATTTGATTCGTTTTACAGTTATTTAGGAATAGTGGCATCTGTTATGCTGCTGTCGGTTGTTATTTGTAATCCTGTTGCTGCCCAAACTGATAATGCCGCTTCTGAGGAAGATCAATTTAAGTTGCTTCGTTCTGATGTGGGTATTCATGGATTAACCGTAAATTTACACCAGCTTAGCAATTTGACCTATAAAAAAAGTGATACTCTTCAGTTTGATGGAACTTCCGAACTGGAATTTGTATATCGGAATGTGCGTATGATGTCGCAACGCCTTGGCGTAGGATATCAGCTGATGACCAGTTTTTTTACCGGGGGCGATGATTCCAACTTTGGTGTTGGAAGTTGGGGGCTTGGACCTGTTGTTCGTGCCTATCCATTTCGCTCAGACCAATTTCAGCCATACGTTCAGTTAAATTCGTTATTTGGAAATAACCTGGGAGTAGGTCGATTAGCTAATACCCAAAAAGTTTCAAAAGGATTCAGAGTACGATTTGGATTGCGTGCCGGTTTGGCTGTTCGAATCAGTAATGGCTTTGGTGTATTTACAGAAGTGGGATATGATTGGGAAAGTAGTCGTATCTTTAAAGCAGATTCTAGGTCATTCCAGACAAATATTGGTTTCGATTTTTACCTCTTTAACTAAGAGCTTGTAAAAAAGATAAAAACCTTAGGTATATTGATGCCATCACTTTCTTTGTGATGGCATCAATTATTTAAAAAGAAAAGATTAGTACCCGGAAGCTTGCCCATCTTTCCGAGATTCTGAGGCCCCATAATAGACCCCTTCTTCGGCATCCCACATGATGGCTTGGTATCCGCCATAACCGCCCACATCAAAAGCAACATCGTGGCCTCGCTTCATTAGCTCTCTGGCGGTTTTATAAGAGTAGCCTGATTCCAAGTTAAGAGTACCTGTATCCTGCAAGTATTCATTAGCAGCATCGGTAGGTTGAGTAGATCCGGTGTGACGCCAGCGTGCAGCATCCCCGGCTTCCTGCAGGTTCATTCCAAAATCGATTATGTTAGTAATTATTTGGGTATGCCCCTGTGGTTGCATCGCTCCTCCCATAACCCCAAAACTCATGAATGGTTTACCATCTTTCATTACAAAAGCAGGTATAATGGTATGGAACGGTCGTTTCCCGGCTTCATAAACGTTGGCATGATCGGGATCCATAGAGAACAGTTCGCCTCGATCCTGAAATACAAATCCTGTGCCGGGCACCACAATTCCTGATCCCATGCCCCTGAAGTTACTTTGAATCAGGGAAACCATATTACCTTCTTTGTCTGCGGTAGTCAGGTAGATAGTATCACCTTCTTCCAGGCCCGACATACCGGGCTTTATATTGCGAGAAGCGTAGTTCCCAATTTTTTTTGCACGTTTTTGGGCATACTCTTTTGAGATAAGCTTTTGAACTGGGACGTCTGAAAAAGCCATGTCGGCATAAAATTTTGCCCGATCTTCAAAAGCCAGTTTTTTAGCTTCGGTCATAGTATGGAGCGCTTCTACACTACCATAACCCATTTCGCTGAGGTTAAACTCTTCGAGTATTTGTAGCATCTGCAAGGCTGCTATTCCTTGTCCATTGGGGGGAAGCTCATAGACGTCATAACCCCGATAATTAACCGAAACAGGATCTACCCATGTAGAGGTATGTTGTTCAAAGTCTTTCTTGCGTAAATACCCTCCGTTTTCACGCATGAAGGCATCAACCATTTCAGCTATTTTGCCGTTGTAAAAAGCATCGCGCCCTTTTTCCGCAAGTAATTCATAGGTATCGGCAAGTTCAGGACGTTTCATGATTTCTCCTTTCTCGGGAGCTTCACCGTTTATAGTCATTTCCTCTTTAAATGCACCGGGGCGGTCATTGTGGATGCGTGCCCCGATATCCCAATAGTAAGCGATTAGCTCGCTAACAGGGAACCCTTTGCGGGCGTATTCTATGGAAGGGGCAAGAAGGTTGTCCATCGACATATTGCCCAGTTTGTTGTGAAGCTCAAACCAGCCGTCAACAGCACCGGGTACAGAAATAGGAAGCACGCCATAGGCCGGTATGCCTTCACTATCGCGTTCGTTGATCTCCTTTTTCAACTGTTCATAAGAGAGGCCTTTTGGAGAACGCCCACTGGCATTGAGGCCGTACAACTTCTGATCTTCAGCCGACCATACAATAGCGAAGAGATCGCCTCCAATGCCACTACCTGTGGGTTCCATTAATCCCAAGGCAGCATTAGCAGCAATGGCGGCATCAATCGCATTGCCACCGTTTTTAAGTATGTCTAAACCAATTTGTGTCGCTAAAGGCTGGCTGGTCGCTACCATTCCATTTTGGCCAATAACTTCAGAGCGGGTGGCAAAAGGTTCACCGGTAACCCTATCAGCTTGGGCCTGTGACGAAAAGGTAAAGCAAGACAGAAGAACTAGAAAACCTAAAAAAGAGGTAATATTTCTCATAGTATAAAAAGATTTATTTAGGATGCTCTTATACTATAAGAAAAATGTAGCTTTTATTATGTAAAAAGCTTTTTAGGGGATGTGGGAATATTAATTGATGTTCAGGTCATCATGTGGACGTTTAAGAGAGTCAGGTAACTCTTCCTTTTCTTCTCTCAGTTGTTGCACATATTTAGTTCGTTTGACCACTCCGCGACGAATGCCAAAGAAAGCTCCCAGGAAAGCTGAAAATATTGTTGTAAGTACAAAGAGTAGTTCTGTTTCGGCCAGGCCAACGTCTTTCGTATAGACCCAAAAGATCGTAGGCAGAATAGTAAAGAAAGCCATCAGGTAACAAACCCAATTGATATTAACTGCTTTCATTATAAAGCGACGGCTAAACCCAAAGTTGAGGTTTAGGTACACCAATCCAAAGCCAAATAGAAAGAGGTAGCCGGTACTGCCTTCGGCAGCTACATATTGAATGTAGTTATGGGAAAGCAGGATAATAGCCAGTCCAAATACGATGGAGCCTGTTACAAAAGCGAAAGTGCGTTGCCAGTTTATCATGGAAAGGTTGTATTATAGTCTATAATTGGTGGTCGAGGCTCAGTTTTTTGCTAAAGAAAATATGAAGGTTAAAATACCAACAATTGAGAGGCAAAGCCAGAGTTAATATGTGCTTGATACAGCATCGGAGCGCAGCCACTTTTCGGGATCTAAAAAGTCATTATTTTCACGGATAAGGAAAAAGAGGCTTTCGCCTTGTGAAGAAAAAGAATCACCTGCTAGTCCGATAACATCACCTTCTTGTATAATCTGATCCTTGTGAACGTTTATCTGGCTTAGATTTCCATAAGCGGTAATAAAGCGACCATGCTTTACTAACACAACATCACCATAGAGCTGGAAGGGTTGAATGGCGATAACGTACCCCTTATGAACAGCACGTACCGATTCCTCAGGGTCTGTTACAATTTCAATTCCGGGATTCTGGGTTTTGGTTCCATATACCGGATGGCGGCGGGTACCAAAATGTTCGGCTACTGTTTTACTGTCTACCGGCCAGGGTAGCTGTCCTTTTTGTCGGGCAAACTGTTTTTCCACTCTTTTGAGTTCTTCAGAACTCATAAAGTTTCGTTTTTCTATAGGTTTGGAATACTTTGCTACTGCTTTGGCCCGTTTGGTTTCATCTTCAATTTCTTTAGCTGCAGCCAGCTTACGCTTTCGCTCAGCCTCAAGGCTTTTTAAACGTTTCTCTCGAAGCTTTTTTGCTTCTCGTATATACTTACTGAGATCTTTTTTAAAGCTGTTCAGCTTTTTTTTCGTTTGTTCTTGGTCTTCTTTCAGCTCTTGTTTGTTTTCGCGAAGTAGCGCTACGTTTTTAGCTTGCTGTTTTCTTTTTTCGGCCAGCCTCTTTTTCTCCTGTTTAATTTTGGAGAGTGTGCGCTCATTTTTTTGACGTGCTTCAACAAGCTGTTCTTTTGTTTTCTTTAGCTCTTTTTGTGCTTCTCGGATTTGGTGAGCCTGCTTTTCTCTAAAGTCATTAAATTGTTCTAGGTAATAAGAGCGAACCAGCATTTGATTAATTGAAGAGGAGGAGAAAATAAGTGCCAACTGAGAGGTTCGTCCGTGTTTATACAAATAATCCAAGGTTTTTTTATGATCTGTAACCAGCTTTTCTAGCTTATCCTGTTTCTCTTTAAGAGATCGGGTGGTTATTTGTAGTTCCTCTTTGATCTGTGCTCGTTCATCTCTGAGCTTTTCCAATTTTTGATCTTGAAGGGCAATAAGATTTCTAAGATCCTGATACTTTTGATATAAGGTCTCATATTTTTTATCGGCCAGCTGTATCCGTTCTTCATATTTTTCTATCTGCCTGGAAAGCTGCTGGATTTTATTGCGCGTTTCTTCTTGTTTCTCAATTACCTTTTTGCGCATTGCCCTGTAATCTTGGGCAAAAACAGTTGAGGCACAAAGCAGTAAAATGAAAATAGCTAATATGTAAAAGCGGCGCGTATTCATCATCGATGATAAACAGGTATGTCGTCTGGGTAGTTAATGTGTAAGTTACCTAAATCGGGGTTTAAATCAAGTGAAGTAAGTTGTAATGCGATTTTTGATTTTTTCTCTGCGCCAAAGATACTAATTCTTCGGGGAAGGGTGAACCGTCCTACCGTTCCGTAGGCATCGTACTGGATTTTGGAATAGGGCAATGTAGTGTTATTGGGTTGTTCAATTTGGCGAATATTATAGCTTTTTTTATCAATATAAATTAGGGTACCGGATGAAAGAGCAAGTTTATATAAAGATTCATTTTCAAAGACATCTGATACTTCATCAGGTGTGAATGGGTAATTTATAAGCTGTAATATATTTAAGGAAGCCAGTTTGTTAATCCGCTGAAGATTACCACTGCGGACAGCTATTTTGCGTACATATTTATCGATCTTATTATAAACTGTCAGCGTATCTCCATCGGTAAGCAGTTCTCCACCTTTTATGCCGATCCCGTTACGAATTTTAACCAAGCTTTTAGATCTATTACTCATAAAAATAATCGTAACCCGTTCAGTGTTGCCGGGCTCACTGACGATAGCACGTCCTTCCCCTGTTAAAGCATGCAATGTAGAGCGGTAATCAGGAATTTTATTTACAACTACAGATGGTTTAATCTGTGACACTTGATACCCTTCTTTACTTATTTTTCGGGGTGTAGTACAGGAAACCAATCCCAATATGAACAGGGAAAGTAATGTTAGATATAACCGTTTATTCACCGTTTTCAGGAATTTTGTCTTTAAGATGAGTGCGTGTTGAATCTTTGTTTAATGCTTTTTGCCACCATTGACGGGCCTCTGATATATCGCCTAATTCCTTTAACACATCTCCCATGTGTTCCATAACTTCAGCACTGGCTTCTCCTGTCTCAAGAGCAGCACGAATATACTTTTCTGCTTTTGGGAATTCCCCCTTTTGATAATATACCCATCCAATAGTATCAAGGTAAGATGGGTTTTTTGGCGCAAGTTGAATGGCTTTTTTTGCCATTTTTTCGGCCTTTTGAAGGTTTTTCTTTTGCAAGGAAAGGTAATAGGCATAGTTGTTTAGCAGGCCGGGGCTGTTCGGTTCAATCTTCAAAGCCTGTTCATAATGCGAGAAAGCATTGTCCCATTGCTTTAAGGCCGCATATGCATTGGCGATAGCACCCAAAATATTTGTCTTAAGAGAGCGACGAACGGGTAACTTTTCTGCTTTTTTTAAGTAACCTAACGCTTTTTGATGATTTTGGCGTAAAAGATGAGCATTCCCCAGAAAATATAAGATGATGGGTTCTTGAGGTACCGCTTTTGTGGCTTGTTCACCAACTAGGATGGCTTCTTTTGCTCTTCCCTGTTGAAGTAGTAATTGAAGTCGTTTCTGCCATGCGGTATCGTTCGCTGGGGTAAGGTCTGTGGTATTTTTGTATGCTTGCAGGGCTAAGTCTGTTTGTCCTGTTTGGAGAAAAAAGTCAGCAGCTAACGATTGGGCACCACCATAGTTAGGCTCAGTCTTCATTAGTTTTTTTAAAACGGTTGCAGTCGTCTGTTGTAGCTTATGATTATCAGGATCAGATTTGTAATTTGAATAAAGGTATCTGCCAACGTTAAGTTTGGTGGCTTTGTCAATAGTAGAATCAACAACAACATCGGATAAAAGAACTGAGAGGCTGTCCCACTGTGCTTTTTTTATGTAGATATTGGAAAGCATAAGGAGGGTTTGGGTATCTCGTTTATTTATCTGGAGCGCGTTATTCAGCACTTCTTTGGCTTCTTTTAACTTCCCCATTTCTTTGTAGTGATTACTCAATACTTGCAGGGTTGCAATATTATTGGGATCAAGGTCACGTATTTTTTTTAGTTCAGTGATGGCAGAATCTTGCATACCCAGGTCATTAAAATTTCTCAGCCGTTCCAATCGTACATTGAGGTCCTCTCCGTCAAGGAATAGTAGTTTGCTGTATACTTTGTTTGCTTTCTTGAGCTGTTTGGAATCGCCATAGGATTGGGCCAATTCATGGAGCAAATTTTCATTATTGGGATTATACTCTAGGGCTTCCTTCAGTTCAGTAATAGCAGCGTTATTTTTCCCTTGGTCACGATATAACCGCGCTAGTTTAAGGCGGTACCACGGATTGCCAGGTGCCAGCTTTACAGCTTGTTTTCCATAATATTCGGCATTGGTGATATCGTCTACCATCAGGTAAGCATCAGCAAGAGCGTAGTTGACCCCGGCATGATCCGGAAGTTTTACATATGCTGATTTCAGTAGCTCGAGGGCATGCTGGTAATCCTCATTTTCGAATGCGGCAAGACCATCAATATAAGCTGACCGTGCATTAATACGGGTGTTCTCTTCCACCATCTGCTGATCTTGTGCCATTAAATCAGTAGAAAAAAAGAGCAATGCCATTACAGCAATGGCAAAGAAAGAATAAATGTTAGATGAAAGATTTTTCATACGTTTGGTAACGAGTTCGTAGCCTATATAGTACAATAAATTGAATTTCCGATCAGCTTTTCAAAAATATTAATCAGCTATAGTTTTGCGCCAGCTGTTAAGGCGTCCAAAGGCGTGCTTCATGTGTGATCCATACCAACTGAACCATTCTCCCTCTACCACGAGTACCCGTGCAGCAGGGCAGGCTTCTTTTACCACTGCAATATGTTTTTCTTTGAAGGGATAGGGTTCACTGCTCAGTAAAACAAGATCGGGGTTATAGCTTTTGAGTGACTCAAGCTCAAAAGTGGGGTATCGACTTTCACTGTTAAAAACATTGGGTAGGTTCCAGTGCTCCAACACGTCGTTGATGTAGGTGTCGTGGCCTACAGACATCCATGGATCTTTCCAAATCATATAGGCCGTTCGCAGCTCGGTTTCATCAGGACGCTCCTCCAGCCGCTGTTGGATATCGGTAATAAGCTGTTCGGCTGTTTCAGATACATTAAAAGTTTGTGCAAGGTTATGAATAGCGATGAGAGCATCCTCGATAGTTTCGATCTCTGTTATAATAACCTCAGAATCAGCTGTTAGTTGATTGATATCCTCCGGGCGATTTTCCTCTTTGTTAGCAATGATGTAATCGGGGTCGATATTGTGAATTTTATCCAACCTGGGATTTTTAGTACCGCCGACGATGGGTATGTTTTCCACTTTTTCCCTGGGATGTACACAAAAGCGGGTACGTCCCACGAGCTGGCCATGGAGTCCCAAATCAATAAGTAGTTCAGTCAAACTGGGGACCAAGCTAATAATAGATGGTTTTTCTGAGCTCATAATTCTTTGATCTATTTAGTGCATATACTGGGTAACTCTACAAAAATTAAAATCGTTGTACAATTCTTTTGAGCTGTTGCGCGTAACTTCCTCCAAACAAGTTGGTATGTACTAACAGTGGGTATAGATTATAAATATCTTTTCGTTGATTAAAATTTGGCTGCAGTGGGTAGGCTTCTTTATACGCATTATAGAAAGCAGATGAAAACCCTCCAAAAAGTTGGGTAAAGGCCAGTTCTATTTCTCGATGTCCGTAATAAACAGCAGGGTCATATATCGTAGTCTGTCCCTCTTGATCATAAAAAAAGTTACCGCTCCAAAGGTCCCCATGAAGAAGACTGGCTGGTTCTTTTGGGAAAATAGTTGGTAGGCGTTTATACATTGATTGGAACTGTGAGACTGTTTTTGATCCCAGTTTTCCCGAATCTGTTGCCATTTTAAGTTGGGGGTCCATCCGTTCTTCAATAAAGAATGTTATCCAGTCATCATGTTTTTTATTGGATTGTGGGAGGCGCCCGATGTAGTTGTTATGATCGAGCCCGAACTGCTCTTGCTGTTTTTTGTGCAGTTTTGCGAGTTGTTGGCCAAAGTGTTGAGCAGAGCCATTTTTTGCCTGTCCCTCCTCAATGAACTCCTGGACCATATATCCAATGCTCCCACTTGTTTCTCCTGTTGCGTAAACGGTGGGGATATGAATCGTTGTATTTGCTGAGCGTAACAGTTCGAGTCCTTTTTCCTCAACAGAAAACATATTGGGATCAGCCGAAGTATTCCATTTAAGGAAGCAGGGCTGGCCATTACTAAGCGTAATTTTGGCAGCCTGGTTGATGCTACCGCCGGAAAGCCGGCGTTGAGATTCAATTGTTTGATCGAGCTTATTTTCGAGTTCAGATAAAAGAGAATCGGGAATCATTGGATGATATGTTGTTCTAATTTATCGAGCAGTGTTTCGCAGCTGCGTTTCACAATTTGGAAGACATTCTCGAACCCTTCGGGGCCGCCATAATAGGGGTCGGGGACTTCGCCATCTCCCGGGTGAGGGTCAAAATCGCGCATTCGGCCAATCGTTGCGTGTTCGTTTCCATTGGCCATATGTTCAACGTTTTTCAGGTTTTCGTTATCCATAGCAAGCACCAGGTCAAAATAATCCAGGTCGAAAGTTTTGAATTGGCGCGCTTTTGAATAGAGTTTGATGCCGTGCTTATTGGCTGTTTGCTGACTTTTGCTGTTCGCTGACTCCCCAATATGGTATGCAGAAGTTCCTGCCGAGTCGACTTCAAAATAATTTCCGAGCCCTCTTTCAGTGATTAAATGCTGAAAAACGCCTTCAGCTGTAGGACTTCGACAAATATTGCCTAAGCAAACAAAACAAATTTTGTAGTGGTTTTCTTTTGTAATAGGGTCAGAGATGTTTAAATCCATAGTGAATAAACAGTAAGCAGTAAGTTTTGGGTTAGCTCAGCACAAAATAATGATGCTGTCACGATTATGCATACTTATTCATTTGCGGTAATTCTAATTTGCAACTTGTTGTACCTTTCCTTTTAATAGGTCGCTAACATTGTAAAATTCATACTTAGAATGTGAATTGATGACTTAAGACTTGTATCTTTGGGGCTCATTTAAATTGAGCGCACATTATTTTAAGCATGTAAAGTTACTGCAAGATTGAAAAAAATCTTATATTAGTAGCTTCACAAAAAGCCAACGAAGCAGTTATACCGGCATTTTATGAGTAAACAGTTTGAAGAAGTAAAACAATTAAATTTTTCAAAACTCGAAGTTGAAACCCTAAAGTGGTGGAAGGAGAACGATATTTTCGAGAAAAGTCTTTCTACCCGCGAAGAGGGAATACCCTTTACCTTCTATGAAGGCCCACCCACCGCCAACGGGAAGCCGGGTATTCATCATGTGATGGCTCGTACCGTCAAAGATATGTTCTGCCGGTACAAGACGTTGAAAGGGTTTCGCGTTGAGCGAAAAGCCGGCTGGGATACGCACGGGCTGCCAGTAGAGATTGAAGTTGAAAAGGAACTTGAGCTTGAAGGGCGCGAGCAGGTCGAAGAGTATGGCGTAGCTGAATACAACGAAAAGTGCCGTGAGAGCGTCCTTAAGTACAAGGATTTATGGGACAAGCTCACAAACCGCATGGCTTACTGGGTAGATCTTGATGATCCCTATATCACTTTTGATAATGATTATATCGAGTCGGTATGGTGGGCTTTTAAGACCCTTTACGAAAAAGATCTTGTTTATAAAGGATATAAGATTCAGTGGTATTCGCCGGGCAGTGGTACGGTTCTTTCCTCGCACGAGGTGAGTTTGGGATATGAAGAAGTGCAGGATCCTTCTATCTTTGTGAAATTTAATGTGGAGATGTCAGAAGATGTTTATTTCCTGGCATGGACCACGACGCCCTGGACTATTATTTCCAATATGTGTTTGGCAGTAAATCCCGACTTGGATTATGCCAAAATTGAGATTTCTGAGGGCGATCGCACCGAATATTATATCATGGCTAAAGAGTGTATCGATGAAGTCATCGATCACGATTACGAAATTGTTGAAGAGTATAAAGGAGAAGAATTGATAGGCTGGACCTACGATCCTGTCTTTGACTATGCTCTTGAAGAGTACGACCGGAAAGAGGCCTGGGAGGTTGTGTCTGCTGATTATGTAACAACCGACGAGGGTACCGGAGTGGTACATACCGCTCCCGCTTTTGGTGCCGATGACTATGAGACCGGCCAGAAGAATAATATCCCGATGTTCAACCCTATTGATGGGGACGGGAAGTTCACGGCGAAGGTGCCTGATTACGAAGGGCAGTGGTTTAAAGATGCTGACAAAGAGATTGCCCGTGCTATTAAGGATAAACACCTGATGTACAAGCACGAAACATATCTGCACAACTATCCGCACGACTGGCGTAAAGGTACGCCATTGATGTCTTATCCGGTAGAATCCTGGTTCATTGAAACCACAGATGTGAAGGATAAGATGGTCAGCTTTAATAAAAAGATTAACTGGAAGCCCCCAAGTACAGGATCGGGACGATTTGGAACCTGGCTCGAAAATAATGTGGATTGGGCTGTTTCTCGTCAGCGCTACTGGGGGTCACCAATTCCAATCTGGGTAAGTGATAAAAACCCGGATCATATTGAAGTAGTAGGCAGTATCGAAGAGCTAAAAAAGAAAGCGGGATTAGCTGATGATGTGGAGATTGACCTGCACCGTCCTCATATTGATGAAATTACATGGGAAGGTCCCGATGGCGGGACGATGCGTCGTATTCCGGACTTGATGGATGTTTGGTTTGATTCTGGATCGATGCCGTTTGCGCAGTGGCACTATCCATTTGAGAATAAAGATAAGTTTGAAGAGAATTTCCCTGCCGACTTTATTGCGGAAGGGGTGGATCAGACACGCGGTTGGTTTTACACCCTGCATGCACTGGGAACGATGCTGTTCGATCAGCCGGCCTACAAAAATGTGGTATCAAATGGACTGGTGCTCGATGAGAACGGCAATAAGATGAGTAAGTCAAAAGGCAATGCAGTAGAGCCTTTTGAAGTTATTCAAAAGTATGGTGCCGATACTGTACGTTGGTATATGATGAGTAACTCCTCGCCATGGGAGAACTTGAAGTTCAGTGAGCACGGCCTGCAAGAAACACAGCGTAAGTTTTTTAATACGTTCATTAATACATACTCATTCTTCGCCATGTATGCGAACATCGATGGCTTTACTTATACGGGTTCTCCTATCCCGGTGGGTGATCGTCAGGAGATGGACCGTTGGGTTATTTCGCGACTCAATACCACGGTAAAGTTGGTTGATGAGTATCTGGATGATTATGAGCCAACAAAAGCGACCCGGGCTATTGAAGAGTTTGTTGAGGAACTCAGCAACTGGTATGTGCGCCGTAATCGTCGTCGTTTTTGGAAAGAAGATAAGAGTCTGGATAAGACGGCTGCCTACCAAACTCTCTATGAGTGCTTGGTAGATCTGGCAAAGCTAATAAGTCCTATAGCACCTTTTTCAGGAGAATGGCTGTACCAGAAGTTAAATGATGTGACCGAAGTAGATGAAGAATCGGTACACATTTCATTCTACCCGACGGTAGAAGAAACAGCTATTGATAAACAGCTGGAACGCCGAATGGAGATGGCCCGACAAGTTTCGTCGATGGTATTGAGCCTGCGTAATAAGTTGGAGCTTAATGTACGACAGCCGCTGGCCCGTATCATTCTGCCTATAGACAAAGAGGATGACCGACAAGCCGTTGAGTCAGTCAAGGATATCATTCTCGATGAGGTAAATGTTAAAGAAATTGAATTCGTTGATGACGATTCTGGTATCGTCCACAAGTCGGCCAAACCTAATTATCCGAAACTGGGTAGTAAGCTGGGCAGTAAAATGAAGCCTGTTGCAGCTAAAGTGGCTGAGTTAAGTACCGAAGAAATTACGGAGTTTGAAGAAACTGGCTCTATCGAGCTGGATCTTGGAGAAGAAGGAATCGTACAGCTCGGTAGCGATGGACTGGAGATTGTACGTACTGGGTTGGAAGGCTGGTCGGTTGAAACAGAAAATGGCTTAAGCGTAGCACTGGATACCGAACTTACGCCCGAACTTGTTAATGAAGGATTGGCCCGTGAGTTTGTAAATAGAATCCAGAATATGCGAAAAGAGGCCGACTTTGACGTCGTTGATCGTATCGTTATCGGTTTTAATGGCTCTGAGAAATTAGAAGAAGCTGTTGGGTCGATGAAAGAATATATTAAAAGTGAGACGCTGGCCGAAGAAATTGTCGCTGAGGAATTAGAAGTATCAGACTTTGTAAAGAATTGGGAAATTGGGGATGAAGAATCCACTATTTCCATCAGAAGAAATCCTAACTAAGAAAAGTGAGTGCATTATGGCATCAGGAAAAAACGATACCAACAAAGACGAAGAACGAGTATCTCCGTATTCAGACGAGGAACTAGAATATTTCAGAGGTATTATCCTCAAAAAGCTTGAAGAAGCAGAAAAGGAGCTCGACTCGCTACAAAGTTCTCTGAAAGACAGCATGGAAAATGCCGGCGAAGATACGGCCTATTCTTTCCATATGGCTGATGTAGGTACCGAAGCCCAGGAACGTGAGAAGACCTATATGCTCTTCAATCGTACGAAGAAGTTTGTACGGTATTTGAATCGTGCCTTGGAGCGTATCGATAATAAAACTTACGGCGTATGCAAGGTAACCGGTGATAAGATCTCTAAAGGTCGACTTGAAGCGGTACCGCATACACAGCTTAGTATTGAGGCGAAGCTCAAGCGCAGATAATTAAATTTTCCAGTAATACGGTATTCATTTGGATCGATCAAAACTAACTGCGCTAACGGTTCCTGCTGTCATTGTTGTCATCTTAGATCAGTTGAGCAAGCACTGGATCCGTATATCACCGAGCTATCACCATTGGGAAATTATTCCGGGTTGGCTTTCTTTTAACTATACCCAAAACCCCGGTATGGCGCTGGGGATGCGATGGGCCTCTACGGAGGTCATCAGCATTGTTGCTATTATTGCTACAATGGGAATTTTGACCTATGTGCTTTATAACAGAGAGCAGGCTACCCAAGGATATCTGCTCTGTATGGGGTTGGTGCTTGGTGGTGCTTTCGGTAATATTATTGATCGCCTGGTGATGGGATATCTTGAATCATATGGCGGGCTTTTAGAGGGGCATGTTGTCGATTTTATTCACTTCGATCTGGTCGTTAGCGGATACCCTGTTTTCCCCTATATTTTTAATGTAGCTGATGTGGCCATAAGCACAGCTATTATTGCTATGATCCTCTTCCACAAAAAAGTAATGCCCGAGGACTATGCTTCACCTGATGATTCTGATGGGATGGAGCAGAGCTCCCAAGCTGTGTCTGAGCCTTTGGAAGAAGAGTAGCAATAGCACTCTTCTTTTCTATAGAAACATCGAGTTCGCTGTCTTTCCTATGAATACAAAGATGAAAGCTTTTGTCTCATCTTCAATTAGTTACTAGTCATCGCAAAACCTGTGGATTCCGGGAATGAAGAAGATTGTTGAAAACAAGAAAATGCTGCTAATAAAGTAGGGGAGGTCCTGCTAACTCAATTGGTCAGAGTAGTTATTGGTTATTTGTTAATCGCTCATTTATTTGATTACATGCCGAGGACAACAAATAGTCACTTTACAATTAACCAACAACCACACTATTCATCCGTAACAATACTGTCGATAAATTCGGGGCTGTGAGGATCAAGTTCATCCAGCTTCAGCTCGTGGCCCATTTTGTCACGCTTTGTTTTTAGGTATTTTACGTTTTCAGGATAGGCACCCACTTCAATAGGTACGCTTTCAACCATCTCTAGTCCAAAGCTTTTGAGTCCCACACGTTTTACCGGATTGTTGGTCATCAGCCGCAGCTTAGAAATATCCAGTGAACGCAGGATCTGGGCTCCAACCCCATAGTCACGGGCGTCAGGTTCAAATCCTAGGGCTTCATTGGCTTCTACCGTGTCCATGCCCTTCTCTTGTAGGCTATAAGCTTTAAGCTTGTTTATCAGGCCAATACCGCGACCTTCCTGGTTCATGTACAGTACAACACCCTGACCTTCTTTTTCAACCTGTAGCAACGCCTGGTGCAGCTGCTCACCGCAATCGCAGCGCTTGGAGCCAAAAATGTCGCCTGTCATACACGAAGAGTGCACGCGAACAAGAACAGGATCTCCTTCTTCCCATTCTCCTTTGGCCAGCGCCAGGTGATGATCGCCGGTAAGGCGCTCCTCAAAAGCATGGAGGGTAAAGTCGCCATAAATAGTGGGCAGATCTACATCAACAATTTTACGGACCAGCGATTCATTTTCCATGCGATAGGAGATGAGGTCTTTAATGCTGATTAACTTCATATCGAATTCATCAGCAATTTCTACCAGATCCGGCAGGCGCGCCATTGCTCCATTGTCTTTCATAATCTCGCAGATAATGCCAGCAGGCTCCATGTCGGCCAGCCGTGCCAGGTCAATAGCTGCTTCAGTATGTCCGGCGCGGCGGAGTACACCGCCATTGGTACCGATAAGCGGGAAAATGTGTCCCGGTCGGCGAAAATCTTCCGGGTTCGATTCACGTTTGATCATCTCCTTAATCGTATTAGCTCGATCTGAGGCAGAGATCCCGGTAGTTGTTAATTCTTTATGATCGATAGAAACCGTAAAAGCGGCTTCATCAGGGTCGGCACCGTCAGTCACCATATAGTCGAGATCAAGCTCATACGCTTTTTCCCGGGTAATAGGCACGCAAATGAGTCCGCGTCCATATTTGGCCATCAGGTTAACGGCTTCGGTTGTGACCTTTTCTGCAGCCATAACAAAGTCGCCTTCGTTTTCGCGGTCTTCATCATCCGCGACAATAACCATACGACCATTTTTAATATCCTCAATAGCCGATTCTATGCTATCGAATTCAATTTCACCGGACATAATATTACTGGATAAGCTTATTAATCTTGATTCGGATTTACATCCGCAATAGAACTCTTTTTGAATCGGGCTTTAACTCCACTGTCGATCTCAGCAAGAACAGTATCGTCATCAACACTTTTAACTTTAGCGATCATGCCGCCTGAAGTTATAATTTTATCACCCTTTTCAAGGTTGTTAACTTTCTCCTCAATTTCTTTCTGTTGCTGTTTTTGAGGACGAATAATAAAGAAATAAAAGATAGCAAAAATAGCCCCGAGGAAGATCAGATTCATCCATCCTCCACCACCCCCTTCAGGGGCTCCCATCAAAAGTAACGCAATATTGAACATGAAATAATTAGTTTTATTACAGCTGATTGTTAAAAATAGCTACTAAAGATACCATTTTTGCCGGCCTGCTCCAATTTTACGAGATGATAAAAAGGCAATCCGCAGCAGCTAAGCCGAATTTCCCATAGAAGGCTTTGTAAAACTAGCTTGTCATCCTCAACTCAGTTCAGGATCTTGGTTTAAACACCTATAACTGCATTGTAAGATTCTGAAACAAGGTCAGAATGACAAATGGAGATAGTTTCGCAAAGCCCTCTCACATTTAAATTTCTTGGTTAGAATTCCGGACTTCTGGCTGTAGATACAACTGCGACTTAATCCTGGTGGAATTTTTTATCTGATTCCGCATATTTTTTTAGGATATCGGCCGGTGTAAATCGGGCTCCGTGTTTTTGCTCGTAATTTTGTAGACGTTCGACAATAGTACCAGCCCCTTCGCGGTCGATGTAGCGGAACGGTCCGCCGAGGAATGGGGGAAATCCAAGTCCCAGTACAGCCCCAAGATCACCGTCAACGGGGTACCGTAAAATATCTTCTTGCAGGCACCAGGCGGCCTCATTGACCATAGTCAGCGTCATGCGCTGCTGCACGGTTTCGGCATCCATGGAAGTGCGCCCGGAGCCCCCGAAAAATTCATAAATATCCTCATTGGGTGCATCTTTCTTGGTTTCTCCGTTTTTCTGTTTGTAGCGGTAAAATCCTTTTTGATTCTTCCGACCTTTGTAGCCCGCCTCAAAAAGTTCTTCCGGTTTGGTACTGGGATTTACCCCGCGTTCAGCAAAAAGCTCATTGAGTACTTTGGTAATGTGGGCTGCCACATCAATACCCACTTCATCAAAGAGTGCCGCCGGCCCCACCGGAAAGCCGAAGTCTTTCATATGGCTGTCCAGCTCTTTAATAGCAATGCCTTCTTCAAGCAGCATCAGGGCTTCATTCATAAAGGGGGAGAGGATACGGGTAGTATAAAAGCCCGGTCCGTCATTTACTACAATCACATGCTTGCCCTGCTGAATGCCTACTTCTCGTGCTGTAGCGGTAACCCAGTCGGCGGTTTGATCTGTGGTGATAATTTCGAGCAGTGGCATCTTGGGCACCGGCGAAAAGTAGTGCATGCCCACCACCTGGTCCGGACGGTCGGCAGCATCTGCAATGTCCCCAATAGGCAGGGAGGAGGTATTCGAAGCAAAGATAGTGTGGTCCGATGTGGCCTCCTCCACTTCCTGTAATATCGATTGTTTGAGATCCAGGTCCTCAAAAACGGCCTCGATAACCAGGTCCGTATTTTTAAAGCCCTTGTAGGTTTCCGTAGGAGTTACCAGGCTGGAGATGCGATCTCGTTCAAAAGAGGAGATAATATGTTTCTCGCGTTTCTTTTCCAGCCGTTGCCAGATATCTTTCTTGCCTTCTCCGGCCTGTTCCACGGTTTGGTCTTTCAGTAAAACGCGGTAGTCATTATTGGCACTTACATCTGCAATACCCGAGCCCATGAGCCCGGCCCCAAGCACGCCAATTTTTTCGACTTCCCGAACCTTATCTTCGTCGGAATTTTTCTTGGCCCCCTGCATGGCAAAGAAGAGGTTTACCAGGGCTTTTGATTCCGGGGTGGCTGCCAGCTTACCAAAGTTGACGGACTCCAGCTCAAGTCCGGCTTCCATACCGTTTTCATAGCCCTCTTTTACGCAATCAATAATTTTGTCGGGGGCAGGGTAATTTCCTTTGGTTTTGGATTTTGAACGCTTGCGGGCCTGGGAGTAGATAATCTTCCGGAGCGGACTCAACCCCTCCATAAGCTGGTGGAGCAAGCTTCGCTTATCTTTTCGCTCAAAGTTACCTTTATTAATTTTTGCAACTGCCTTTTTAGCTGCTGTGAGTACGGCATCGCGGTGGGTAAGCTCATCCAACAATCCCAGTTTATACGCTTTGCGGGGATAGATCGTTTTGCCCGTTAACATATAGGTGAGCGCATTTTGAACACCTATTAATCGGGGCAGGCGCTGGGTTCCTCCGCCGCCGGGAAGCAGTCCCAGCTGTACTTCGGGTTGCCCCATCGTGGTATCGGAATGCTCCGAAGCCACGCGATAGTTACAGGCCATGGCTACCTCCATGCCCCCGCCAATACAGGAGCCGTGAATGGCTGCTACTACGGGCTTGGCATAGTTTTCGAGCTTTAGCAGTAGCTTGTTGCCTCGCCGGCTCAACTCTTCAATACCTTCCGGGGCTGACTTGTTTTTGAGCATCTCCACATCGGCGCCGGCAATAAAATTGCTCTCTTTGCCGCTTACCAGCACAATCCCATCAATAGAGTCGGGGTCGGTATTTTGCAAGAGATCCTGGAATTCACCGATTAACTGTTCGTCCAGTTTATTTACTTTTTCGCCGGGTTGATCCAGCGTTACAACCAGTACACCGTCTTCATTTTCTGTCGATAGATAACTCATAATAGTAGTCTATAAGAAATTGGAATCTGAAATTAGCCGTCAAAGCGTTCCAGGACAATGGCATGTCCCTGTCCGCCTGCAGCGCAAGCGGCCACAAGTGCGAGCTCACCGTCTTCGTGATGAAGGCGATTTGCTGCGGTTGTTACAAGGCGGACGCCTGTAGCTCCGAAGGGGTGTCCCAGTGAAAGGGAGCCGCCCCAGCAGTTGAACGTATCCATGGGGATTTCGCCCACCTTTTGATCGCGGTCCAGCTTCTCTTTGGCAAAAGTGTCGGAGTTTAATGCTTTGAGTACCGTCAGAATCTGTCCGGCAAAAGCCTCATGAAATTCAAACACATCGATATCGGAAAGTTGCAGGTCCATGGCATCTAACACCTTCGGGACCGCATAAGCGGGGCCCAGCAGCAGTTCATCTTCGGGATCCTGAGCTACATAGGTATAGGCCCTTAAATACGCTTTGGGCGTAATTCCTTGTTGCAAGGCCGTTTCTTTCTCCATGATGAGAGAGGCAGAGGCTCCGTCGGTAAAGGCCGATGAGTTTCCGGCTGTAATGGTCCCGTGGGGCTTTATGAATGCCGGCGATAGTTTCTCCAGCTTCTCCATCGAGGTATCTTCGCGGAAGGTGTTGTCGTGTTCAATCGTATCGAAATCGGGAGGTACCGCTGCCGGCAGCAGCTCGGGATCGAGCCATCCTTCCTTTGTTGCTTTTGCCGCCAGCTGATGCGAGCGAAGCGCATACTCATCCTGCTCTTGGCGACTGATTCCGAAGTGGGCGGCCATCCGATCACAGCTTTCGCCCATCGTTTCGCCGGTCGAAAATTCAGCGATAGCGGGTATCTCCGGCAGCAGGTGGGAGGGGCGTAAGCCTTTGAAAAACTTCAGAAAATCGCTGATCGATTTATACTTACGCGCTTCCAACAGTTTTTGCCGAAACGTCTTGCGAAAGCGAATGGGGATGTCGGACATCGTTTCAGTGCCGCCGGCAAGTACCGCTTTGGCTTGTCCCGCTTTAATCAGGTTGATAGCACTGGTAACGGCCTGGTTCGAAGAGATGCAGGCTTGCGTTACCGTATGGGCCGGAACGTGATTGGGGATGCCTGCGCCCAGTGCCGACTCCCGCGCTACGTTGCTGGTGTTAACATCCTGTATAACCGTCCCCATGATAACCCGGTCGAGATTGCCGCCATCGATAGGGGCGCGGCTGATGATGCCTTCTACCGCCAGCCTGCCGAGGTCATAGGCCATTAAGTCGTTGTAGCCGGTCCCCGAACGCTGAAAGGGAATTCTGCCGCCGTCGACAATTACTGCTTCTAACTGAGATCCATTGGTTGATTGATCAGTCATAATATATATGTACGAGTGAAAGACAACGAATATGTTAATACAACTCTAAAATGGGTGAAACCAACCCCTAAATCAAGAGAAAACTTAACAGTGTTAACCTGGGGGAAATTCCCTGCTTTAAAATTGATTTAGAAATTGTTTTGTCAGATTGTAGATAATCCGTATATTTGTGCTCTCTCAAAAAGGGGCGATTAACTCAGCGGTTTAGAGTGCTTCCCTTACAAGGAAGAAGTCGCAGGTTCGAATCCTGCATCGCCCACTCTCAAGCCTTGCAAGTCATTGACTTGTGAGGCTTTTTTTGTTTTTGTAGAAACCTTTTCTCGGTAGATATTGGAGAACCAAGAATTATCAGCCCTTCTAACTGGTGTCCAAATCCCTATGGTAATAAAAAGAGTGAAGAGTCCCTGTTTTGTAAAAAGTAAATTCTATATTTTAGCGCTGGGGTTTGACCAATCTTTCGAAATTATTATGTTGCGTTACATTCTATCAAGAGAAATAGTGCCCCTGAAGCCATAGAAATGGAGTAATGATGGTTTATGATCCCAAAAAACATAACCGCCGTTCTATCCGTCTAAAGGGACATGATTACGCATCGCCCGGTCTGTATTTTTTGACCATTTGTACCTATAAACGCCAATGTATTTTCGGGGAGATAAAAGGGGATAAAATGTTGTTAAATTCTTGGGGAGAAATCGCCCGGGAAAACTGGATAAATACCGAATCCATTCGTGATAATGTGAGATTGGATGTGTTTGTCGTTATGCCGAATCATATACATGGTATCATTGAGATTGTTGATTCTAAAAATATCGTAGGGGTGTATCGCAATACACCCCTACGATCAGACAGCCCTGTAAACCAATCGGAATTTAAATCACCATCCGAAACTATTGGGGCAATTGTTCGGGGATATAAATCGACGGTTACCAAACAGATTAACAAGATTAGAAATTCACCGGGCGAAAAAGTTTGGCAACGAAATTATTATGATCACATCATCCGGGATAAAAAATCATTGGAGCGCATCCGCTATTATATTATTCAGAATCCAGCCCAATGGCAGGAAGATCAGAATAATCCGATAAATGTTTAATTTATATCATCACTGCTAATGGGGTTGTTTAAAAGGTTGGGAGTGCGATATCATCGGAGATGAGGATATAGGGTACAGTGACTATTTACGGTCAGTCACATAGCTGCTGTTTTGAAAAAAATCTAACCCTCAAAAACTTCCTGATATTTCTCCTCTAACATAGCAATCTCATCCTCGGTCATTGCTTCAAACTCCTTTGCCTTCGCACGTTTAGATAGTGTGCCATCATTTTGACGCAAAAAGCCGATAAGATTTTCCATATCCTTATCCGGCATATCAAAGTGTTCAGAAATGAAGGTTCTCATCTTATCATGTCGCTCCAGGTACTGAACTTCTTCCGGTAACGTATCGGTAACCGTTTTTTCTACGCATTTATAGAGAAATTCAGCATGTTTGGTAGCATCGAAGTAGCGATAAAGATTAATCGTATCGTTTAAGACTTCGACATTTCCATCAGGTGTTGCTTCCCACTCAATGAAATCAAGACGTGGCTTGGAATAAGATTCCAGTACTTCCCTATACTCATCAATTCGGTCAAGGATCACTGATGAAACAGGAAAAATAAGTCCTTTGGGGGTGAACTCTTTTTTGGCCAATACATGATGTATTAAGTATCGATGTACACGGCCGTTTCCATCTGTAAAAGGATGGATGAATACGAAGCCAAATGCAATAAGAGTGGCTGCTAAAACTGGATCATAATCACTTTCTATTAATGATTCATTAGTATCTAATAAACCATCTATTAATTTAGGAACATCTTCCCATCTGGCTGAGATATGATCTGGGACCGGCTTACTATTCACACGGTTATGTACTCCTACAAAACCTCCTTCTTTACGCCAACCCATATCCACAAATCGCCGATCTTCTATAACAATCTCCTGGAGTCGTAATAATTCATCCTTGGTAAGGTCTTTCTGGCCAGCCTGACCAATGGCTTTACCCCACCGTTCTGCACGATTTTCCGGAGGAGTTTCTCCCTCAATAGCATAGGATGCTTTGGAGTCTTGTAGCAGTAGAAAAGCAGCAGCTCTGGATAGTAAGTCCGGATGAATCTTACCTATAGTTTCTTGTACGTTTTCTTCTAATTCTTCTGTACTAAAGCTCTCTAGTTTATCTGTCCGTCGAATGAGTGGACAGAAATTTTTATTTCCCGGTAGGTTATTCCAAACCCGGTGCCTTTTGGATCTTTGCCTTGATCCGGGATATTGCAAATCTGGGTCAAGTGCTTCTATATAGTTCCCTGACTTGGCATCTTCCAGATCCAGTTTCTCACCTATCAGCCATTCATAGAAAAACCATATTCTTCGGCTATTACGGCCGGTGGGTTGATTCTTAACAATAGCTTCAATTTCGGTTTTATCTATTGCTTCAAATAGCTTTTTTAAGATCAGCAGATTAACTCCTTCATATCTAAAAGCAAAAGTTAAATGCCCAAGTAAGGTCGGGTCTGGTTCCTGTACTGTTCTAAATACCTGCCATTTACCTTCTGTGTAGCTTCTGTGTTTCTCACTTATTGCAGAAAGAAGTTCAGGCAATGGTACTTCTAAATCATACCGGTAAATTAATGCACTATACCCAGCCAGCTTCATATCGATTTCAGGAAGGGTATATTTACGAAAAACGGTTACATTATCTGAAAATCGATTATTTTCGGGCATAATTTATACATATCGATTACCAATTATTTTGATACTAATATTACCAAAATTGATTACTTTTTATAAAAATCGTTTATATAAGGGGGTAATTTATAAAAAACGTTTATATCTTCCCGTCGGATTTATTCCAACCAAGTCCATTCCAGTTCGATCTAATTATTACGGCCATGAATCCCTAAAACGCAGGGTCTGATCCGCTGTTTGTGGCCGGAGGACCTAACAAACGCTTCTCTCTAGTATACGCTCCCGACTCTGCTATATTTCAAATATAGAAATAAAACGAAAGAAAAATATATATTTCGAAATGAAATAAAATATTATATCTTTTGTTTTTTTGAGTTTAATGAAAGATACCTAGTGTGATGAGAGATCAGTTATATTCGAGTGTAAAGAGGGTAAAGGCGGTTGTTTTATTATTTGTAGTCCCCATTCTGTTGGGATGTGCCGGGAATACCCAGGTAAGTGGGCAAAATCAGGAGGAAGGGTTTAAAAAAGAAGTTGTTGTACCGCTAGGGGGCAATACCTATCAAACCAATCCCGAAAGTAATGAGTCGATTACTACGGAAGGTATTCAGCAGTGGAGCAATGTAAAGAGCATCTTCAGTACCTTTGTTAAAGTCACCGGGGCCGATAGTGTTAAGGTATCGGCCAAGGCTACGTTATCATCAGCCAACAGTACGATAGCTATTACAGTCGGGGGAAGCACCAAAGAGGTGGAGCTCTCTGAAAGTGATAGTTATGTGGCAACAGAAGCCCCTGTATTTCCCATTGAAAAAGAGGGGTATGTGCAGATTGACATAAAAGGGGTTGATAAAACGGGCACCAATTTTGCAAAAGTGAGAGACCTTATTTTGCATATCCCGGAGCAGGCATCGGTAACGTATATCGAGAATAATGAAGAGAATAATTTCTACTGGGGACGAAGAGGTCCCTCGGTGCACCTGCAGCATAAACTGCCTGAGAATACCGATTTTGAATGGTTTTATAGTGAAATAACAGTCAGAAAGGGCGAAGATCCCGTGGGGTCCTATTTTATGGCAAATGGGTTTTCGGAAGGGTATTTCGGGATACAGGTGAATTCGGAACAGGAGCGGCGCGTACTGTTTTCGGTCTGGAGTCCCTACAATACGGATAACCCGGATGATATTCCTGCGGATGAGCGTATACAGCTGCTTGCAAAGGGGGATGGGGTAGAGGCCGGTGAATTTGGTAATGAGGGATCTGGGGGGCAGAGTTATTGGGTGTTTCCCTGGAAACCCGGTAATACGTATAAGTTTTTAAACAGGGTAAAACCGGACGGTGAAGGAAATACCATTAATACGGCTTATTTTTATGCTCCCGAGCTTGGAGAGTGGAAGCTCATTGTCAGTTTCTTGCGGCCGAAGACTGATAAATGGATGACGGGGATCTATTCCTTTTTAGAAAACTTTGCGGCAAGTAATGGATATAAAAAACGGAAAGGGTATTACGGCAACCAATGGGTACGAGACAAGGAAGGGAGCTGGCACGAAATCACCGGAATTACCTTTACGGGAGATAAGATAGCTAATTCCGGATTTCGGGTAGATTTCTCTAGCGGCGTTGACGGTAAAAGGTTTTATTTACGAAATGGTGGTTTTGAGGTTGGAGAGGTGACTTTGCAAACAGAGTTTAACAGGGATGCCACAGGAACTCCTCCGGATATTGCTTTCGATAGCCTTCCAAAGGGGCAATAAAAAAAGTTGATTTCTTTTCTTATCTTGGCATTTGCTGTTATAAATGAGTGACCTTTAATAATGTCAGAAAGAAATAGATGAAATCAACAGTTGACAGACGGAATAAGATTATACAAAAGATTCAGAGTGAAGGTTCAGTACGGGTTGATGAGTTGAGCGAGGAGTTTGATGTCTCGACGGTGACCATTCGAAATGATCTGGATTTCTTTGAGCAAAAGGGGTTAATCGATCGCACCTATGGTGGCGCGTTATTACGCAACAATGTATATAACGATCCCTCTATCGAGGAGAAGAAAAAAATAAATGCTGAGGAAAAGAAGCGCATTGGTGAATATGCTGCCGGTATGATCAGCGATGGGGAGTCGGTAATCCTGGATTCGGGGTCAACTACCCGAGAAATTGCCCTTCGTATTAAGGATAAAAAGAATATTACGGTTATGACCAATGCCCTTAATATCGGCTTGGAACTGGCCGGGGCATCAGGAGGAGTAGAGGTGATGATGACGGGAGGAGTACTCCGTGATAAATCATATTCGCTCGTAGGGCCTGAGGCAGAGCGTAATATGAAGCACTATTATTTTGATACGCTCTTTTTGGGCGTTGACGGTATGGATTTTGAGCACGGGCTGACAACTTCGAACCCCCTGGAGGCTCAGCTAAACTGTGTGATGGTGGAACGAGCCAATCGCGTTATAGCTGTGACGGATTCTTCAAAATTTGACCGTCACAGTTTTTCTTTTATCTGTGATTTAGAACCCATCAATATGATCATCACAGATGATAAGATCTCTGCTGAATTTGAGGAGAAGTTCAAGAAGCGAGATATAGAAGTGGTTAAGGTGTAAGGGCTTTCGTTCACCTTCTTATCGCCAGTAGTTTCTTCCAGGCTTGATATAAAAGAAGGCCGGCTACCACTGTTATAACAGTTAAACTAGCTGCCGGAATGGTATTCCCGTAGATCCAGTAGCCCGTTGCCAGCAATGCGCCATATATCACGATGGTACCCAGGACCATGCATAGAATTCCCTGTGGTACCATCCAGCCCCCTTCCTCTTCTTCAAAGGTATGTCCCCCGGCTTTGGCTTTTGCCCGCACTTTTTGCCATCCGGGCCCACCGGGCTTAACAAGATCTATAAATTTTACCAACTGTTGTTGGTGGGTGGGGCGAGTGAGCAGCATTACGGTTACCCATCCAATTGTTGTAATAATGACGCCGCAAAGGAGTTCTTGCCAACTGGTTAATGGGGGAAGGCCGGTGTATAAATGGAAGAACTTGAAATAGATTGCTACCAGGAATGAAATGATCATGGCAGCGATCTCACTTGCTGCATTAACACGCCACCAAAACCAGCGGAGGATGAATATTAAGCCCGTTCCGGCCCCAATTTGGAGCAAGATCTGGAAGTTGTCCAGGGCCGAGCGCATAACAAGGGCCAGTGCCCCGGAGAGAACCATTAGTATAACGGTAGAAATTCGTCCGACGGTTACCAGTTCTTTCTCGGACGATTCAGGGCGAATAAATCGTTTATAGAAATCATTGACCAAGTAAGAAGATCCCCAGTTTAAATGGGTGGAGATGGTCGACATATAGGCCGCAATGAGCGAAGCCAATACCAGTCCCACCAGTCCTTTGGGGAGGAAGGTAAGCATAGCCGGGTACCCCATATCATGGTCGGCAACATTGGCAGCAGCCGGGAATGCTTCTTTTAGAGAAGCGATGTCAGGAAAGACGATCAGGGATGCCAGTCCTACAATAATCCATGGCCAGGGACGAAGTGCAAAGTGTGCCGCATTGAAAAAGAAGACGGCACCTACAGCGTGATTTTCATTTTTGGCGGCAAACATGCGCTGGGCTATATAGCCGCCTCCGCCCGGTTCTGATCCCGGGTAGTATACGCTCCACCACTGTACCGCTAATGGAATGATGAGTAGTCCCAGCATTTCAGAAGGATTATTAAAATCAGGAAAGATGTTAAGCTTGGGTACTACGTCTGCATTGGTGATCAGTCCCTGTAGTCCGCCCACATCAGGATGTTGCAGGGCGTAGTAGGCAGCAGCAATGCCTCCAAGCAGTGAGAGAAAAAACTGGAAGAAATCGGTAATAAGGATTCCTTTTAATCCTCCCAGGGAGCTGTAGATAACGGTCACGGTGCCGGCAATAAGAATAGTTTGGAGGGGCGTAAGTCCCATAAGTACCGTACCCAGCTTGATGGCGGCCAATGAGACCGTCGCCATTACGATGATATTGAATAAAAAGCCCAGGTAGACGGCGCGAAATCCACGCAGAAAAGCCGCTGATTTTCCGCTATAGCGCAGTTCATAGAATTCAACATCGGTGAGTACCCCGGAACGTTTCCAGAGCTGGGCATATACAAAAACGGTGAGCATACCGGTGAGAAGAAACGCCCACCAGCCCCAGTTTCCTGCTACGCCCTGGGTACGTACAATATCGGTGACCAGGTTTGGGGTATCTGTTGAAAAAGTAGTAGCTACCATGGAGATACCGAGCAGCCACCACGGCATATTCTTACCGGCGGCAAAAAATTCAGTAGAATCTTTGCCGGCCTCTCTGGCTACCCAAACGCCGATTACAAGGGAGAATACCAAATATGCAGCTATAATAATCCAATCAAAAGTAGTGAGTAGCATAAAGGGAGTATGGGGTTCTACTTATTTGAAAGTTGATACCAGTGCATGGCGTTACCGCGATAGACTTTTTCTAATATGGATAGGGGGAGATTGAGGCCTTGAAAAGGAGCATCAACTTGTGGTGATGAAAGCTCTTTGTCCGTTGCTAAAAAATGCCAATGGTTCTTCCATCGATGGGTAAGTTCCTCAACAATATCAGAAGGATCGGTATCGGGGTCATCAATAATATCGGTTCCGTAGATAATACGATCTTGGTATTTTTTAAAAAATCGAATAAGATGGTCACGATCTTCTCTTGCATGATAATAGAGATGAGAAATACGCTCAGCCAGATCAATGGCCATATTGGGGAATCGATCAAGCCGTTGTTCAACCTCCTCCAGGTTCCATTCAAGGCTGGCAATATGGAGCCCCACAAATTGCAGCTGGGGATGCCGGGAAAGAACATTATCCCGTGCTTCAATATGACGCCAGTAGCCGGGATATTCATCATGTTGGTACATATGGTATTGGGGATGGGCCGAGAAATAGTCTTTGTCACTTTGTACGGTCATATCATCAACGGGCAGCCAGCAATTTTTGGGTTCTCCCTGGTGGCCCAGTACCGGAATCTGCTGTCGTTCCAGGAATTCAAAGACTGCTTCGAGCTCCGGGTCATCGAGCATCAGAAAAGAACCATCGGGCCGTTGAATCGACATCCCTATATTTTTCCAGAACTTAATGCCGCAGGCTCCCTGTTCTATAGCTTGTTTAATTTGTAGTATAGCCTTATCTGCCCATCTATCTTCAAGGATGTTTTCTGTATTGATGGTAGCAGCATGGTGTATTGTGCAGTGTGAATTATTGCTATACCTAATGGCCCGTTCCTGCTGGGTGCTGATAGCCGGAAATTCCGGAACCTCCGTATTTATCGTGAGCAGATCGAAACTATATTCTTCGGCTAATTCGGGAATTGTTGTGCGGTTGGCATTAAAATGGATATGAGCATCAATCTTTTGAAAATCGTCAATAAAAAGCATCGTCGTTTACGCTTGGTTTATCATCGCAATTTTTTCTTCGAGTAGAGATTGCACATGTTCAATGGCGGGAGGAAATATTTTGCGAAGATCAATTTCATCTGATTTAGGCACCTCTTGTCGCAAGGTATTCATAAAGCCGTTTTTAACTTCTGTAGCCACATTTATCTTACGAATGCCATTTGTAACGGCTGCCTGTATCTGGGAATCCGGAATGCCGGAACCGCCATGTAGGACCAAGGCGGCAGGGGTTTCTTCCCGGATCCGTTTTAATAATGGGATATCTAAGTTGGGCTCTTTGTCATAAAACCCATGGGCCGAGCCGATAGCTACAGCCAGGGCATTAATGCCGGTTTGTTCAACAAAGTCGCGTGCTTCTTCGGGCTGCGTAAAAGCAGCTTTTTCTTTTGACTGACCCAGCTTTGCAATATATCCGAGTTCGGCCTCAACATTGGCGCCGTACGGCTTAGCCATCTCTACAACTTGTTGTGTAACCTCGCGGTTTTCTTCGATGGGTTGTTCGCTCGCGTCGATCATTACGGAATCATAGCCGGTATCCAGAGCTCGTTTTACGAGGTTTACATCTTGGGCGTGGTCGAGGTGTAGCCATGCTTCTACCTCGTACTGACTGATTGCAGCCCGGGCTAGCTTGGCCGTTACCTCCAAGCCCAAATAATCGATGGTGCTTTTGGTGGATTGCAGGATGATTGCGGTATCCTGTGCTGCCGCTGCCCGAAGTACTCCGGAAAGTGTTTCAAAATTGTAGAAATTAACGGCCAGTAATGCTTTGTTCTGATTGTCCAGTTCCGAAAACTTATCTTGTAGGGTCATCAATAGAGAATTTCTGTTTTGCAATTTTTTGTACGTGCTCCAAACTTTGAATGGCCTCGGTGCCCCCAGCCTTGGTGGTAGATACCGCTCCGGTAATGTTGCCTAACCTTATGCACTTTTCGATGGGTTTGCCGTTTAGGTATTCACAGACAAATCCCGCATCGAAGCTATCGCCGGCTCCTACGGTATCAACAGGTGATTCGTTAGTATATCCGCTAATTTGTTTTATTTCTTTGGCAGTTATATAGGTTGCCCCCTCGGTCCCTTGCTTTATAATGATGGCACCATTATGGAGATGGGGTTGCACCTTTTTCGCCCCCTCTTTGATTGTCGGGGAGTTGGTGATATTTAGAAACTCATCTTCATTGGGTATAAAAAAGTCGATCGCGCCAATAAGTCTGTTAAAATCAATATCCCATTGTTCATTGGGGTCCCACTGGGGATCGATAGAGATAGTCATTCCTTGAGATTGTGCCCGTTCAATAATATTAAACAGATCTCGTTTAATGCCGGGCTGTAAGAAAAGGGAAGAGATATGCAGGTGCCGTCCATTTTCAAAAGCTTCTACGGGAATATTGTCCAAGCTAAAGTGATCCATGGCGCCGGGGTAGGTAACCATTGCCCGGTCATCATCATATCGCAAGATGGCTGTAACGCCCGTTTTATGCGAGGGAGAGATTTCAACATGCCGAATATCGACACCGAACGCTAGCAGCTGATCTCGTATTTGTTGTCCAAAATCATCGTCTCCTACCAATCCGCAAAATCCAACTGTTTTACCCAGTCGGGAGCAGTTTGCTGAAAATATGGCTGAAGAGCTTCCCATAGTGAGATTAAAGTTCCGGGCCACTTTCTCTTTTCCCAGTTCGGGGAAGGATTCCAGATCATTCAGGATGAGGTCCATATTGAGCTCGCCGATAACCAAGATATCCAGTGGTTGTGTGTCTGTTTTGTCCATAGTGGTCAAATTATTTCGAGACGAACTTGGTTAAAAATCCTATTTACATCTTGGGCATTGAACATTCCCAGTTGGGGATGAATACAGTTAGCACTACCACATGCCGTGGCCAACTTTGCCCACTCCCCGATATCTTCGCGCGTTAAAATCGCTTTGCAAAGTCCGGCAAGCAGGCAGTCGCCCGAGCCAATGGTACTTATAATATTTTTTTGATTGATCGTGTGGCGGCCGTGATAGATATGGTTGTCTGCGGCCAGGTATAATCCATCTTTACCCGCTGTTACGGCTGCTATTTGGCAATGTTCCCGGAGGGACGTTGCAATAGTAATGGGATCGTCATGGCCGGTTAATGCTTTACCTTCTTCCCGGTTAATATGAACAACAAAGGGTTGGGCTTCCAGCGCATGGTCTAATAGTTTATTGCTGGCATCAACATAGCTCGGGATATCATGGGATCGGGCCTCTAATACCATCTGTTTGTAGATATCTTTGTCCATTCCCGTTGGAACAGAGCCGCTTAATATGACGGCCTCAACAGATGATTTATTGAGTTCTTGCGTATAAGAAGAAAGAAACTGCTCTGTTTGGCTTGCGGTTAGTGAAGGTCCCGCCCCTAAAAACTCAGTATCTTTCCATTGCGTATTACTTTTATTGGTGATGCAGGTCCGGGTCCATTCTTTCACGTCCGGACCAATGGTCAAAATGTCTTTTTTATGACACTCTTCCTTTATCCACTGTCCTGTAATTCCTCCCCATACCCCCAGAGTAGCAACGATGCTATTAAGCTCTTTAAGTGCCAAGGCCACATGAATGCCTTTGCCTCCCGGAAAGTATTGTTCATTCGTTGAACGGTTGGTTGTCCCTTTCTGTATGTCATCAATATTCCAAAAGGCATCTACAGAAGGGTTGGCGCAGACAGCGAGTATCATCTGGTTAGTTTTTTAAGTCGTTGGGTATGGAGTCCGGATAGATGTTCACGCCTTCTACTACCCGTGATATGGTGCCGTCGGGAGAGGGGTTGTCAGGGTTGTAACCAAGATCTATGGATTTATAGAACCCAATTATTTGGGCAGGTATGGTACAGAGAATTGCCCAGAAGGCTTCATCAAGCTGCTGTTTCTCGCCCAATGTTATACAATAATCGATATTGGAAGAAATGCATTCGGTTTCGGCAATTCCCAGCGTAAGTAAACCGATATCATGCTGGTTGATTTGTCGGACTAAATCACTTTCGTACCTGTTTGTATCTTTATTATTGGAAATAAGATAGACCAAAAGGGTATTGTCATCAATAATAGCCTTGGGTCCGTGCCTGAAGCCAAGAAAGGAATCGAACTTCCCGACTACCTGTCCATTGGTTAATTCCTGCACTTTAAGATGTGCTTCACGGGCAATACCCTGGAGGGGACCACTTCCCAGGAAAACGATCCGATTGAAGTCTTTATGTGCTACCTCTTCGAGTAAGGTGCTATATTTGTTGAGCACCTTTTTACCATATGCGGAAAGAGTATCAATCTGAAAATCAAGATAGTCGGTTTCGGTTGTGAGAAGTTTCGGAATCAGTGTGGCTGCTAAAGCCATACTGGTAAAGCTGTTGGTCATAGCCAAGCTTCGGTCTTCGGCCTCGCGAGGGAGCAAGAAGACACAAGTATTTTTATTTTTTTTCCTTTGGGCAAGCTGTCCATCCGGATTGCATGTTATGATAAGGTGGAAAACATTATCACATCCTCTGGTAAGCTGCTCAATGGCAGCAGTGCTTTCCGGGCTATTTCCCGACCGTGCAAAAGAGATTAACAGCAGGGGCTCGGAAGGTAATATGTAATTTTTCCAGTGAGTAACAAGGTCGGTAGTAGGAACAGCCTTTGCAGAATGCTTTGTTTCTTTTTGCCAGGTAGATGCAACTACATTTCCTACAAATGCGGATGAGCCGGCTCCTGTAAGTACAATATTAAGCTTTTCCAGATCTATTACGTTCTTCAGGAAGGTTGTAAGTCTCTCCTTTTCTTCCTGAACCTTTTTCCAGGTCGATTCCCATGTTTCGGGCTGACGAATAATTTCTGAGGAAGTATAATTTTCCTTTGAAGGATTACCGTTTTCAATGTCTGAATTAAATAAGTCGGTCATACAAAATGGTTTTAGTCAGCTACTGTAGTTCTATAAAAATACTTATTAGTTGGTAATTTGCAATTAATAAGATTTCGAAATGTATAAAAAATTAAATGAAAACAAAATGAAAATAAAATGGTTGCTTTTTGTTTACATAGTCTTAATTTGTAAGCAAATGAAAGATAATATAGTTGTGATTTTTCGTTTAACAAGCAATAACGCTAATAATAGTTAGTTGATATGTCAGAAAAATTAAAAATAACCATAATAGGTTTCGTTTTGTTTCTATTTGGTACGCTTTCACTACAGGCGCAGGATATAACGGTCGGTGGAACTGTTACTTCTGCTGCTGATGGAGAGCCACTACCAGCAGTAAATGTAGGTGTAAAATCGAGTGATCGGGGTACTACAACATCAGCAGATGGTAAGTATGAGCTTACTGTTAGTTCTGATGCGGTCTTGGTTTTTTCGTTCATTGGATTTGAAACGCAAGAGGTTGCGGTGAATGGACGGGAAACCGTTGATGTGCAGCTGGTTCAATCGACAGAAGCGTTGGAAGAGGTGTTTGTACTAGGATATACCCAACAATCGAAAGAGAAAAGTTCCAGTTCGGTAGTGCAAGTGAGCTCAGAAGACCTAAATGATGTAACAACGTCTTCGGCTACTGAAGCATTACAGGGAAAGGCAACAGGTGTTTTTGTAACATCGAGTACCGGTAAGCCCGGAGAGGGAGCTGATATCCGTATTCGGGGTACCGGCTCTATTTCAGCCGGCGCAAGTCCGTTGTATGTAGTAGATGGCGTGATTGGCGGTACCGTTGATCCCGGTGATATTGAATCGATGACCGTACTGAAAGATGCTTCTGCAACAGCGATGTATGGTTCGCGAGCCGCTAACGGAGTGGTGGTTATTCAAACTAAGTCGGGCAGTAATGGAGATACTCAAATTAATGTTAGTAGTACGGCCGGTTGGAACAGGCATACGAACGGGAACTTTGAAGTAATGAACAGTCAGCAGCTCTATAGCTATCAGCAAGCGTTTAACAGTCCTATTCTTGATCCCGCTTTTAAAGATGTGAACACCGACTGGGAAGATCTTGCTTTTAGACAGGGATTGACTACTAAGTATGAGGCAACGGCTTCTGGCGGTAATGAGAATACGACCTTTTATGTATCAGGAAATTATTACGAGGAAGAAGGTACGCTGGTAGCTACCGGCTTTGAACGATTTGGCGGAAGGGTCAATGTTGATCATCAGTTCACTAATGATTTTAAGGTAGAAGCTCGTTTGTCTGGCCGATATACCAATAGTGACAATAATCCGACCAGTGCATTATATCAGTCGTATATTAATATGCCTTGGGATACACCCCGTACCAATAACGGAGAACTAAAAACAGGGAAAGAGACTGGTTGGATCGGGCGTGACCAATCCAATTTCTTATACCCGTTGCAGTATAATTACAATAATGAGAACTCTAAAAAGCTCACCACGAATATACGAGCAGAATATGATATCACAGATTGGTTGTATGTAACATCTACAAATAGGGTTACCTACTCCACATATCGTAATGAGTCATTTTTAGATCAACGAACATCGGCAGGGAGTACCAATGGTGGAGAGTTATATAATTACTATTCACAGTCGAGTTCATTTCTGTCTTCAAACTTGGTTCATTTCAGTAAAGAGTTTGATAAACACAGTCTAAGTGGTGTTGCCGGTTTTGAGTACGAAAGAAACTTTTCTGACGGCATGGGGGGTACCGGTGTGGGTATTTTCTCGGGCCTAGAGATCCTTGACGTTACCGCTGAGGCTTTTTCTATTGGCGGGTTCAAAACAGAAAGTCGTTTTGCTTCGGCATTGACCCAGCTCACCTACGATTATGATACGACCTATTTCTTAAAGGCTTCTTATCGCCGCGATGGGTCTTCTCGTTTTGGGGATAACAACCGCTATGGAAATTTCTATTCCATTGGTGGTTCCTGGATTATCAGTAATGAGGCATTCTTAGAGGATGTTGATCCCATTACAAACCTGAAATTACGCGCCAGTTACGGTACTGCCGGGAATGCCAATATCGGTAATTACCTTCAGAGTGGATTGTACAGGTACTCGGTACAGTATAGCGGTAACCCCGCCAGCCAGCCTGCACGAATAGCCAACCCTAATTTGACGTGGGAGGTTGCGCGAATGACTAATGTAGGAATCAATATTAGTTTGTATGATCGTGTGGATTTGACGCTGGATATTTATCAAAAAGATAATGAAGATCTCCTGCAAAATGTTCGTCTTCCGGGTACTACCGGCTTCAATAGCATAACGAAGAATATCGGTTCCGTGCGGAATAGAGGAGTCGAAATTGGTATTACTTCTCAAAATATCCAGTCCTCAGCGTTAAACTGGACTACTGATTTTAATATATCATTTAATAGTAATTCGGTGTTGTCGCTTAATGATGGGGAAGATATTCCCAACGGCCTGCAGCGTATTATGGAAGGGAGCGAGCTGCAAACATGGTATATGCGCGAATGGGCAGGCGTTGATCCTGATAACGGTGATCCGCTCTGGATTAAGCAGACCAAAGATGCAGATGGAAATGTAGTATCAGAGGAAACAACCAATAACTACAATGAAGCCACCTTACAAAAGGTTGGGTCCGCTTCACCAGAATTCAGTGGCGGACTTAGAAATGTTGTGGAATATAAAGGTATACGATTAAACACCTTTATCAATTTTGTGTATGGTAATAAAATATACCATTCGGCGCGCGAGCTGTTTGATTCTGATGGAGCTTATGCTACATATAATCAGATGGTGCTGAAAGACGATTGGAATCGCTGGCAACAGCCCGGTGATGATGCTACCCATCCTAAGCCAGTATTTGGGGGCAATAAACAATCTAATAAACCATCGTCACGCTATTTAGAAGATGGTTCGTACCTGAGGTTGCAAAATGTTTCACTCTCTTACTCATTACCCGGCACTTTTGTTGAGCAGATCGGTATTCGTTCTGCCCGGATATTTGTCAGTGGTGATAATTTAGTTACGCTGACTAACTTTTCGGGAATGGATCCGGAGGTCGGTATCGGAGGATATGCCGGTACCAAGTATCCGATAAGTAAAAAATACCTGCTGGGTATTGAATTAGGACTTTAATTTAAGTGCGAGAGATATAATTATGAATTCTTTGATATACAGTAATATGAAAGACGTTAGAAAGATATTAGTAGCAATATGCGGACTAATGTTGTTTGTATTGAGTAGCTGTGATTTGGCTACCAATCCTTATGACGGAAAGTCCAGCGAACAGGCCCTTGATACGGTTCAGGGGCTCGAGGCCGCAACGCGCGGAAATTATCAGATCTTGGTTGGTGGTGATAGCTATTACTACTATGCCAAGCACTTGTTTTATATGAATGAGTTTCCCGGTGATAATGTCTCGTTAAGTGGAACTACAACAGATCCTCTGTTTTACGCCTATAACTATGAGCATTTCAAAGGCATGGGTAATGCCGAACGCTTGTGGCGGGATGGTTATAAAGTTATTGCTGGAGCCAATAAGGTAATAGAGGCCATTGGAGATCAGTCTTCAGCTGAGTACGACCAGATAAAAGGGGAGAACCTCTTTTTACGGGCGCTGGTTCATCATCAGTTGGTTAGCATATTTGGCCGGCCTTATGTACAAAATCCTCAGCAGAATCTCGGTGTCCCCATTGTAGATTTTACGGATGTTGAAAAACGTCCTGAGCGAGCAACGGTAGCAGCGGTTTATGACTTTGTTATTGATGATCTGAAGACTGCAGCCTCTTTGATGACCCAGCAAAAGAATAGCAGTTTTGCGTCTACGGAGACAGCCTATGCACTGTTATCCAGGATATATCTTAATATGGAAGAGAATAAGCTGGCCAGGGAATATGCGAATAAAGTTATTGATTCTAACAGGTACCAGCTTGTAGATACCCCAACTTTTCGTGAATACTTTACAATTCCCAATGAAAATAACCCGGAAACAATCTTTGCTATCAAGCATACCGAAGAAAACGATCATGGGTACGGAAATATCGGATCTATGTACCTGAAAGGACCTGATGGCGTTGGCTGGGGCGAGATGTATGCCTCAGAATCATATCGTGATGCACTGGGCCGCTACGAAGATGACGCCCGTCACGATTTTATTGAACCACAATATAAGCGAGATTCTAATGGTAATATTATTACCGACCCCAATGGCGACCCGGTATTGGAGAAGCGTAATGGTTATCCTAAGTATTATGTCAATAAGTTTTCATATCAAGGTGGGGTCGTTTCGCTGAGTTCGCCGGTGGTACTGCGGTTGGCAGAAATGTACTTGAATCGGGCCGAAGCAAATGCTAAGCTTGGTAATGATCAGGATGCTATTGATGATGTAAACCGCTTGCGTGAGCGAGCCGGTTTATCTGGTAGTGAATTGTATACTGTGGGTAATTATAAGCATCATTCAACATTGTTGGATGTGGTGCTTGAAGAACGTCGTCTTGAACTTGCTTTTGAAGGGCACCGTAAGTATGATCTGTTGAGGAACGATCGTGCAGTAGTGCGTGACTATCCCGGAACACATTTGGAAGCAGGAGAAACGACCCAGGTTATTCAGCCGAATGATCCTCGTATGGTGTTCTTTATCCCGGAAAGCGAGATGCAGCTGAATAGGAATTTAGAGCAAAATCCATAATTAGATTTTTAAAGAGAAATATTTAGCCAAATGGGAAAGAAGATGAATCGTAAAGACTTTATTAAAACCTCAGCTCTTACAGGGCTGGGGCTGTCATTGGCACCCTACTCAACGCTTATGGGCAAAGATGACCGAACGGTGTCCCTTGGATTTCTAGGTGTAGGGGCTCGGGGAACCAGTCACCTGCGTGGCATTCTAAATCGTGATGATGTGGAAGTCAATGCCATACTGGACCCCAAAAAAGAGAACCTGAACCGTGCACTGGATATGGTTGAAAAGGCGGGACAGGATCGTCCTGAAGGGTACTCCAATGAAGAGGATTATATTATGCTCTGTGAACGCGATGATATTGACGGGGTGATTATTGCTTCACCCTGGGTGGATCATACCCGGCAGGCCGTGGCAGCCATGGAGAACGGTAAGTACGCCGGCGTTGAAGTGCCTGCTGCACTCACCATCGAAGATTGCTGGGAGTTGGTACAGGTTTCGGAACGTACGGGTATGCCCTGTATGATGCTGGAAAATGTATGCTATCGGCGAGATGTAATGGCCATTTTAAATATGGTGCGCGAAGGATTGTTTGGAGAGATGATCCATGCACGATGTGGATATCAGCACGATTTAACACCCTATATTTTTAATGAGGATCTGGAGTATGGACCCGGTACGGGCAGTGTGTCAAGCTGGCGAACCGAGCACTATACAAAACGAAACGGGGATCATTACCCAACCCACGGTATCGGTCCTGTAGCCCATTGGTTGGATATTAACCGTGGAAATCGATTTGTGAAGCTTACGGCCAATGCTACTAAAGCGAAAGGACTGGAAAGTCATATCGAACATTATGGTGGCAAGGATCATCCCAATGAAGAGGTTGACTGGAAGACTGGCGATATTGTTACCTCAACGATAACAACGGCTAATGGTGAGACGATCATCATTACCTTTGATACTACTCTTCCCAGACCGTATTCGTTGGGCTTTAGAGCGCAGGGTACTAACGGTATCTGGCAGATGGAACGCGATGCCGTTCACATCAGGGGGCGCAGCGATGCTCACCGTTGGGAAGACTTCGACAAGTACCAGGATGAGTTTGATTCTGAACTTTGGCAACGGTACGAGCGTGAAGCAGAGGGGGCCGGACATGGAGGTATGGATTACTTCGTTCGGAATGCTTTTGTGGAAGCTATTAAGAACCAAGCGCCAACGCCACAAGATGTATATGATGCTGCGGCGTGGAGCGTAATTTCACCTCTGTCAGAAAACTCCATTGCAGAGGGCGGGGCCCCGGTAGAGTTTCCCGACTTTACAGGTGGAAAGTGGATCGAAAATGATCGCATTTTTGATCCTAATGGCCCGTTTTAAAAAATAGCCAATATAATTGTACTGAATAGTGATAAGTGAGCATAAAACCCCCTGTATATAGAGGCAGGGGGTTTTATTTTTGTAATTTTAAAATTTCTTACTGGCCCACTCCGACCTTTTGGGTAATGACTGCCCCCCTAGAATACGCCAAGGTATTAATCTGTAGAAACTTCTAACGCAGGCACGTCTTCGATCAGTGTATGGTCGTTCGAGCCCGAGTACAGCCGCTTTCGGATGGCCAGAGGAATTAATTTCATGAGTGAGTAGAAAAATATAGTTATAATAGCTGAATCTGAGGGCAAAAATTGTATACCCTAAAATGTATAGTTATGGTTAATTATCTATCGATCTTTTGTTGTGTCGTTCTCAGTTTTCTGGCTTCCCCTGCAGCTGGTCAGGATACCCTGACGGTAATGAGTTACAATATTTATCACGGAGAGCATTTTTATAAGAGCGGAGAAAGTAACCTGGAAGAGATCGCTTCGGTCATAAATCGGGTAAGTCCGGATTTAGTATCCCTGCAAGAGGTTGATAGCTTAACAGGGCGATCGGCTGACCTAAACGATGGAGTTCCGGTTAACCAAGTGAAAAAGCTGGCTGAACAAACAGGCATGTATGGGTATTTTGGTAAGGCTATGGATTTTGATGGTGGAGGGTATGGGGAAGGGTTATTGGCGAATACATCTCTGAACGTTGAAAAAGTTGCACTTCCCATTCCTAAAGGTGGAGAGCCCCGTACTCTTATAGTAGCAGAATATCCAATTGATAAACAGCAGTATATTAGATTTGGAGGAACACATCTGTGTCATCAGTATCAAAAAAACAGGGTTGCACAAATAGAAAAAATAAACAGCTATTTTTCTAATGGCGATTCCCCTGCCATCATTGCAGGGGACTTTAATTTTACTCCAGAACAGAAGCCATATCACATTACCGTTAAAAAATGGGTTGATGCTGCCAAGTTAGCAGGAAACATAAAACGAACAATACCGTATGATAATCCTTCAAGCAGAATTGATTATTTCTTTCTGTCAGAACAAAATTGGAAAATTATTGAAATGAAAGTTTTGCGAGAGAACAATTCCGATCATATGCCTCTTGTATTGAAGGTGGTAATTTGATTATTCCCTTTAAAATAGGGCTGTATATAAGGGGATTTGCCGAACGAAACTCTTGCAATCTCACGTTTAAACTGCTTTATTAGAAATTAGTGGGAAATTTTTTGCCCTGTTCCTACGTTAACAGATAAAAAAGAACCAAACTTATTATCTATGCCTGAGAAAGTTAAGAAGTTCGAAGAGATGATCGAAGATCCCACTGCGCATCAGTTAAAAGCCTACTATGATGCAAAAGAAAAAGCCTGTCTGGATGCAATGAAATCATCCACTTCAAAGAATCCACATAATAAGGGTTCTAACTTGGCAGATTTTTGGGATTATGTCTACAAACAATTTTACGAAATACAATAATTGATATAACTAAACATTCATGTTCAAAGTCTGTAGGATATTTTCCTGCAGACTTTTTTTATTGAATAATGAATGTATATAAGGCAATAATGGTTATTTGCTAATGTCATTAGTATGTAACGCAATATAATTTGTCTTATATTTTTCTAGAATGCTTTATTAATAGTTATAGGGTAAAAGATGGATATTAAGTTTGTAGACAGGGAAAAGATATACAGCTCTAAAAAAAGGGCCTCTAAGTTTAAACCCTTGTTAAAGGCGCTTGATAAGCTTGAGGTAGGGGGAGAGGCTATTGAAGTTGACTATGAAAGTGACAAAAGTGTTAACTCCATGCGGACAGCAGTATATCAATATAACCAAGAAAAAGGAGTTAAAATAAGAAGCGGAAAAGACCCTGACAGAAAAAAAGTTTACTTCTATAGAGAAAAGTAGAAATTGAAATAAGTCTTGATTGTAAAGTATTTCGATAGCTAAATAAGTTCCTGGAAGTTATCTGTGATAAAAAAAATGCTACCATGCTTTTTGTTGTAAAAGTATACTGTTTTTCTCGTTACTCTTTATAGATATGCTGCTTAATCAAGCACTAAACGTATCGACTTTTACAATGCTTAAAAAGAGGACTGATCACACATCAAACTATTCATAAATGTAGTCAATATCTATGGATGATCGCGCTACAGTAAATCACGAATCGATGTTGGAAGAGGTTTTAGAAGGATTACAACAGCAGCAAAAAGAATTACCGTCAAAATTATTTTATGATGAAAAAGGATCGGAACTGTTTGAACAGATAACCTACCTGGATGAGTACTACCTGACGAGAACAGAACGCTCCATTTTACAGGAGAATATAGTGGAGATCGGTGAGCAGGTTGGTCCCAAATCACTACTTATAGAACTAGGAAGCGGAAGTAGTTCAAAAACGCGGTTGCTTTTTGAAAAGCTTTCATCAGTTGCAGCGTATGTGCCGGTAGATATATCAGAAGAATATTTGCTTAAGGTGGTTAATAATTTGCGGATGGAGTATCCCCGAATATCGATTATACCGGTATTTGCTGATTACACCTCAGAGTTTGACTTACCTAACCTTGGTGACAGTTATCAAAAGCAGCTGGTGTTTTTTCCGGGATCGACTATTGGAAATTTTCGGCCTGCAGAAGCCCGATCATTTTTTGCTACCGTATGCTCAGTCACCGATGCTGATTCAGCGATGTTGATAGGGGTTGATTTAAAAAAGGATAAGACAATAATAGAGAAGGCCTACAACGATGAGCAGGGGATAACCGCTGCTTTCAATAAAAATATATTGGTGCGGTTAAATCGAGAGTTGGGTACCGACTTTGATATCGATGCCTTCAAACATGATGCATTTTATAATGAAGAGTGCGGGCGGGTAGAGATGCACCTGGTATCCCAACAAGAACAGACAGTAACAATTGCCGGAGAGCAGATTTATTTTAAAGAAGGGGAATCCATCCACACCGAAAATTCGTATAAATACTCGTTACGTGATTTTGAGGAGTTGGTGAGTCAATGGTACTCCGTTGAGCAGGTTTGGACTGATAACAATAATTACTTTTCAATCCAATACCTCGAACGTAAATAAATTACGATGAAACAGTGAGGTCAGTTATGATACGTTTCTTTAGCATGGATACGCAGGATGAATCAAACAACTCTCCGGTGAAGACCGTGATTTTTACACTGCTAATGATCTTAATTATTGGATCGTTCTTTTTACAGATGAGTATGGGAATCTGCCCGGTACCATAGAAAAATGTAAATCCCTGATAAATCTGCTTTTATCTCTCCTTCTATTTCGTTAATTATTTTGCATTAAATACGGCGTTAATCAATAAGGGTATCTATGAAATTGGTAAAATCAATTGCGGCAGGCTTTTTAATTTTCTTGGGAGGATGTTTTTTGTCTCCCCAACAGGTAGTAGGACAAGAAGAGCAATCCAATACCTATGACCATTCATTTTATCAAGATCTGGAATTTCGCACAGTTGGACCTAGTCGTGGTGGACGTGTAACAGCAGTTGAGGGCCATCCGGGGCATCCCCACACTTTTTATATGGGGGCTGCCGGTGGTGGTGGAGTCTGGCGAACAACGGACTATGGCAGTTCATGGCAAAATCTTACCGACGGAAAAGGATTTAAGAGCACCAGCATAGGGGCTATTGAGGTAACAGAATCGGATACGAGTACTATTTATGTAGGAACAGGCACTGATGGTATTCGTGCAAATGTGACGACCGGTCGTGGAATGTATAAATCTACGGATGCCGGCAACAGCTGGGAGTTTATTGGTCTGGAAGAAGCTGGACAAATAGGAGCGGTAGAGGTGCATCCTGAAAACCCTGATTTAGTGTATGTTGCAGCATTGGGTCATCCTTTTGGTAAAAATTCACAGCGTGGCGTGTTTCGTTCTAAGGATGGAGGAGAAAACTGGGAAAAGGTGCTTTTCCTTTCTGATTCTACCGGGGCGATTGATTTGGAGTTGAATCCCCAGAACCCGGACGAAATTTATGCTGCCATGTGGCGGGCCGAACGAAAGCCGTGGACGATTATCAGCGGTGCGGCTAAAGAGGATGGTATCTATAAGTCTATGGATGGCGGTGATAACTGGAAAAAGCTGGAAAAAGGATTGCCACAGGGACTTATAGGGAAAGTTGATTTTGCGGTGACGCCTGCTAATCCGGATCGTATTTATGCCCTTGTTGAAGCTCCGGGTGATAAACAGGGACTCTATCGGTCTGAGGATCGCGGCGAGAGTTGGAAGCAGATCAGCGATAAAGAGGATATTATGAGCCGCCCCTTTTATTTCACGAATATTACAGCCCACCCTAAAGATCCCGATAAAATTTATGTGGGAAATGTACGCTACTGGGTTTCTGATGATGGAGGCGAAACGTTTGAACGCAAATCAGTAACACACGCCGATGTGCATGATTTGTGGATCAACCCCGACAATCCTAACATACAGGTGCAGGGGAATGACGGTGGTGCTACCGTAACACTGGATGGTGGAGAAAGCTGGTCTACGCAGTACAATCAGCCAACAGCAGAACTCTACCAGGTTAACGTGGATAATCGTTTCCCGTATTGGTTGTACTCCGGTCAGCAAGATAATTCAACAATTTCAGTACCCAGCCTGCCCCCGGCTGAGAGTTCGGAAACCCCGCAAGGACTTTGGCATATGATTGGAGGTTGCGAAACGGGGCCGGCAGTACCGCAAATTAATAATCATACTGTTGTATTTGCTAACTGTAAGGGGCGCTTTGGCAGGTACAATAAAGAGACCGGACAGGAGAAGCAGTATTGGGTGGGAGCGCAGTATATGTATGGACGAAATCCTGCCAAGCTGGAGTATCGTTTTCAGCGAGTATCGCCTATTGAGGTATCGCCACACGATTCCAGCGTAGTGTATCACGGTTCACAGTTTGTGCATCGCACCACTAACGGAGGTGAAAAGTGGGAAACGATCAGTCCCGATTTAACGGCTTTTAAAGATAAGTACCAAGTAGCTTCGGGTGGACCTATTACGCGAGATATCACCGGGGAAGAGCATTATAGTACGCTCTATTCCATTGAAGTTTCTCCCCATAGTCCGGATGTCATTTGGGCCGGGGCCAATGACGGGCCGGTTCATATTACTAAAGACGGGGGAGAAAACTGGATCAATATTACGCCCGAGGATCTTCCAGAAGATGGTCGTGTGGATGGCATTGAGCCTTCTCCTCATACCGCGGGTACAGCCTATATTGCTGTGCAGCGTCGCCTGTTGGATGATTTTCATCCCTATATTTATAAAACCACCGATTTTGGTGAAAGCTGGAAGCTGTTGAGCAATGGTGAAAACGGTATTCCCTCGGACTACCCGACGCGTGTTGTCCGGGAAGATCCTGATCGCAAAGGCCTGTTGTATGCAGGGACTGATTTTGGGCTTTTTGTTTCTTTTGATGATGGTACGCACTGGCAACAGTTGGAGCAGGGATTGCCTGTCTCACCCATCACGGAAATTAAGGTGCACCAGAAAGACCTGGTGTTGTCGACGATGGGGCGTGGTTTTTGGATTTTGGATAACCTGACGCCGCTACATCAGCTAAGTGATGAACTTAGTAAGACTAAACATCACCTATTCGAGCCGCGTGACGCTTATCGGATGGACTATTGGGGGTTCGGGTCTGATGTGCCGCAGTACCCAGAGGCAGGGGCAATGCTCGATTTCTACCTGGATGAAATACCAGAGGAGCCCGTTGTCTTGGATATTCTGACCGACGAGGGCACGGTTATTCGTCAATTTGTGGGAAAAGCTGGTGGCGATGAAGAGACTGAGACTCCTAAAGCTGATCAAGCCAATATGAAAGCCCCTGGCCCTGAAAAAATTGGAAAGCCTGACCGTTTTAAGATTAAGGAAGGGCACAACCGTTTTACTTGGGATCTCCGGTATCCCGATAAAACGATCGCTTCCTCCGAAGGGGAGCAGTACTTTGGCGTTGGTGCCGGACCGCTGGCCGTACCGGGTAAATACAAGGTACGTCTGACAATTGGCGACTGGAGTCAGACTCGTGAGTTAGATCTACAGATTGATCCACGCATAAAAACCGATGGGGTAAGTAAAGCAGACTTGCAGGCACAGTTAGAGCTTAACCTGGATATTCGTGATGCCATTGGGAAGTCACAGAAAATGGCTGCAGCTATGGATACGATGCGGAGCCGCGTGGATTCTGCCAGGGTGCGTGGAGATATTACTGGTGACAAAGCCCAAGAAGTGACTAACACGCTTGACGAACTGTACCGCGAACTGGTGACCTCTGAAGAAGGGAGTTACCAACCACCTATGCTTATCGACCAGCTGGAGTATCTATATTATATGACCATTTCAGCGGATCAGCGTCCCGGTAATGATGCCTACAACCGTTTTGAAACGCTCAATGGAGAGCTTGAAAAAATTGAAAGTGAATGGCAGGAGTTTCAGAAAAAAGTGAAGTTACCTGGGGAGGTTATTGATTGATTTTTTTGGGATTCGGAGTATGAATTAATAGGTGATTAGGTGACAAGGGAATGTTGGGTTCTGAATGTTGAATTATGAATTACATTTCTCCTGCTGGCATAACTTTGTAACTCAGACCGGCATGAAAAAGGAGTAACGTCCGACCGATTCATTCCTGTCCACTCGCTGTTCTCACAAATGCTACTAGTCGCGCATCAGCTTCTTGTACTGTACGCGTTCAGGATGGTAGCGTGAGCCCAGTCGTTTCTCCCTGTTATCCTCATACTCCGAGTAGTTGCCGTGGAACCAGTATACCTGGCTGTTGCCTTCAAAAGCCAGCATGTGGGTAGCAATACGATCCAGGAACCAGCGGTCGTGCGAAATAACCACTGCACAGCCCGCAAAATCAAGCAGGGCCTCTTCAAGGGCACGTAGCGTATGCACATCAAGATCGTTAGTAGGCTCATCAAGCAGCAGCACATTGGCCTCCTGTTTTAACATTTTAGCCAGGTGTACACGATTGCGTTCGCCACCCGATATTTCGCTGCAGCGCTTTTGCTGATCGCTGCCGCTAAAGTTAAACCGTGCGGTATAGGCCCGTGAGTTGATCTCTCGGTTACCCAGTTTCACCGTATCTTTGCCACCGGAGATCTCCTCCCATATGGTTTTCTCGGGATTGAGCGGACGCTTCTGGTTCACATAGCCCAGTTCCACACTTTCTCCAATCTCTATTTCACCGCTGTCCGGCTCTTCTTCACCCGTAATCATTTTGAAGAGCGTCGATTTACCGGCACCATTGGGACCGATGACTCCTACAATACCGCCGGGAGGCAGACTGAAATTCATATCCTCAATGAGAAGGCGTTCGCCAAAGCCCTTGGATACATCATTAGCTTCAATCACTTTATCACCCAGGCGCGGTCCGGCCGGGATAAAGATCTCCATATCTTCCCGCTTCTTTTTGCGTTCTTCAGAAAGAAGCTCTTCATACTTGTTGATACGCGCTTTGCTTTTTGAGCGCTTGCCTTTCGGATTTTGCCGAATCCACTCCAGCTCTTTTTGCAGGGTACGCTGTCGTTTCGACTCCTGTTTCTCTTCTTGTTTCAAGCGATCCTGCTTCTGCTCCAGCCATGAGCTGTAATTTCCTTCAAAGGGAATACCTTCACCACGATCCAGCTCCAGGATCCACCCTGCAACATTATCCAGGAAGTAACGATCGTGCGTAACAGCGATAACCGTACCTTCATAGCGATCCAGATGTTGTTCCAACCAGGCCACCGATTCTGCATCCAGATGATTCGTAGGCTCATCGAGAAGCAGAACATCGGGCTTCTGTAGTAGCAGTCGACAGAGCGCAACCCGGCGTGCTTCACCACCCGAGAGCACTTCTACCGATGTATCGCCCGGTGGAGTGCGCAGGGCATCCATCGCCTGATCGAGCTTGCTGTCCAGGTCCCAGGCGCCCATCTGCTCAATCTTTTCTTGCAGCTTTTCCTGCTTTTCGACCAGCTTCTCAATATCGGCGTCGGGATCTCCAAAAGCCGCATTTACATCTTCATATTCCTGCAGTAGGTCGATCTTTTCCTGCACGCCTTCCTGCACAATTTCCTTTACCGTTTTATCGGGATTGAGTTTGGGTTCTTGCGGAAGCATTCCAAAGGTTACCCCTTTCTGTCGGGATATCTCGCCCCGGTACTCCTCATCGTTGCCGGCAATAATATTTAGCAGCGTACTTTTACCGGATCCATTATTACCGAGGACCCCAATTTTGGCTCCATAGAAGAAGGAGAGGTAGATATCTTTAAGTACAAAGTTGTTGGGCTTATAAACCTTACTGACCCCAACCATCGAGAATATTACTTTCTGATCACTCACGGAGATATAAAATTGATTTAGGAATAGAATGAATGGAACTCAAAACAATGGCTGAAGATAAGCATAATCGGCACTCAAAATCATACTTTTTCGCTGATTTTGGAGTTCGATGTTTTTACCGGGGATTAAGCTTTATAAGCAACTGGGCAACAAGACTCGATCGCTGACGGTGGACGGACGACCGCCAACCCAACATCCAACATTTAGCCTGCAACTTTTCAACATCCAACCTTTAACATTTAACCTTCAACCCCCTAACCTCTAAACCTTTCCGTCAGTCCCTTCAGGAAGTAGCGCAATATTTGATCCCCGCACTCGCGGTAGTTCTCATGTCCCTCACGACGGAACAGAGCACTCATCTCCGGTTTGGATATCGAAAAGCCGCCCTCCTCCAGTACATCATGCATATCTTCTTCGCGCAGTTTAAACGCCACTCGCAATTTCTTGAGCACAATGTTATTGGTAATGGGTGTTTTAATCGGTCGGGGTGGATGCTTATCGCTTTTGCCACGTTTATAATAGATCAGGCCGTCCAGGAAATGGCCCATCAGCTCATGACTACAATCCGGGCCTTTTTCGCCTTCCGGCAGATCCTGGGTTTCAAAAATAGCAGCAACCTCTCCCCGTTCCGGTTTATAGCCGCGGAGTTTCAGAATCTTGGTAATTTCGTGATCATCAATATCCAGCATATAGCGGATGCTTTGGATGACGTCGTCATTTCTCATAAAAAGGGGAGTACTAAAAAAATTAGAAGTGGTTCGATGAAAGGTACGGTTTTGTTGAGGGGAAAGACACTTTTTTAGTGATTAAGTTTTAAGTGTGAATAACGGACGACGGGTGACCGATGACAGACGACCGACGAATCCAACCTTTAGCATCTAACTTTCCAACCTTCAACATCCAACATTTTAACATGTAACTTTTAACCTCCAATAACACGAGTCAATTATCACCTTCCAAGCCCCGGAATAGAAATTGACGATGGTGGTAATTTTTAGTAGCTATGGGCATACTCATTAATCAACCCATATAGCATGAAAAAAGTCATCTTTTCAGCACTCTTGGTCGGTGGACTCCTGTTACTCTATTTCGGATATGATGAATACCAGTCCTTTCAATCGGAGGTAGATAAATTCTTCGGGGGCTCTGGCTCTGATAAAGCCATCTGGATGATGGTGGGCGGAGCAGCTGCTACTGTTGGCGGTGCCGTAGGGCTGTGGAAAGGGAAGTGACAAACGTCTGTCATTGCGATGAGTACCGTGGGTTAACGGAACGACGCGGCAATCTCCTTGAAGCAACTGGTTGAGGTGTGAAGGTTATCTTTTAGCTACTAGGCGAGCGGTGATCGGGAGATTACTTCGTCGGCAAGCCTCCTCGTAATGACACTGCTTTTAAAACCCACCCCGCTCCGCCTGTCGGCCGAGTACCCGTGGAGCGGCTGGTGAGTATAACTGCTGGATCCGCTAAAGTTCTGGATCTGGGCGTTTTTAAAACGGTTTACTTACTGAAAACTAATTGATTATTGCTGTTCAAAGCCATAATAGTCAGATACCGCCTCATAGTCCGAAATATCCAGCTGCTCAGGGATAATGGATTGTATCTGTGTTGTTTGATCTTCAGTACTACTGGATTCAATACGAACAATTTCAATGTGATCATATGCTTCCCCAGATCCCGTTTGCAAATGGATCCCAAACGTGGAGTTCCTGCGAAAGACCCGATATTCACTGGATCCATTTAATCCCCATCCCGGCATATGATAGGTGTAGCTACTAACTTGTAAATACACTACCCAGGCACTTTCCTCCGGATTAGTAATTCCGGAAATACTGGCAGTGGCATAGTCATCAGCCGAAAAATCATGCCCGGGAAAGATATACCGTGTTACATTGGCATTACCATCAGCTCCCTTCAGGTTCAATGGAGTACTCCACCCATTACTGATTTTGTTAGGCCACGTTTTGGGACCATAAAGGTCGTAATTAGTTTTGTCCAGGTAAAAATCACCCACAGAACCTACTGTGGCATCAGGCGGGCCGCTTCCGGAGTGGATTTCATTACCGTCAGCACCATCCTGTCCGTCGGCTCCGTCCTGTCCATCACTGCCCATTAATACGATACCAGGACTTCCCCAGCCGTTACTGTCTTTTGGGCCGTATAGTTCACCGGTATTTTGATTCAGGTAATAATCACCACTTTTGCCGATATCAGCGGTTGGTGCCCCTTGGTCGGCATAGATGACACTGCCATCCTCACCGGACGGGCCAATCGGCCCTTGTGGACCTTCGATCCCTTGGGAGCCTTCAGGTCCCTGCGGACCTTCACAGCTTACTAATGTCAACAAACAAGCTGCTGTTATGAGTAAAAAACTCTTTACGAATAGTTGTCTCAAGGTTGGTACCATAGATATGTACTATAGAGTTGGAGGATATTATGAAAAAACACGTTGGTTACTATACCTATATGCGGGATGGCAATAACAACAGGCTCAAAAAATTCTCAAACACCAATGCCCGTTATCGCGAACCGTCGGTCGGCAAAGAAGCAATCTCCTGTAACAAAGTGTGACCGATGATGGCCGACGGACTAAAATATCCAACCTCCACCATCCTGCCTTCACTCATCACGAATTCCCAATTACCCCGTATCCTGAATCTGCTGCCTTTCAGATACTAGGCGAACCTGTTCCGGGAGATTACTTCGTCGGCAAGCCTCCTCGTAATGACATTGCTTTTATTATTCCCCATCAACGCCTGGCATGGTGAGCGTAGCCGAACCATCTCTTTGAATCGATTGGCACAGGTATAGGGGATGCCCTTTAGATTCTACACCACCGCTTATTCAGTGTTCACCTTTACCTCATCCAGGAAGGGATAATCGGTATAGCCCTCTTCACCGCCGCCATAGAAGGTAGCCGTATCCGGTTCATTCAGCTCCGCATTAATTGCAAAGCGCTTAGGCAAGTCGGGATTGGCCAGAAAGAGCTTGGCAAAGGAGACCATATCGGCCTTGCCTTCTTCAACGATGGCGATCGCCTCCTCGCGGCTGTAATCGCCGTTGGTCATTAACACGCCGTTGTAGAGCGGCCCGTAGGTATCCAGCACATTCTTCGCCAGGTGCTCATGATTACTCAAGTCCGCCAGCGGCTCCACCAGCTCCAGGAAGGCCAGCTCATACTCCTCGTCGAGGCGACGAATGACATACTCATACAGCGCCTTCGACTGCGAATCGTTGTCGGTGTTCATCAGGTTGCTGGGCGACAGGCGCAGCGATGTGCGTTCCGCTCCAACTTCCTCAATGACCGCATTCAGCACCTCAAAAAGAAAGCGGGCGCGGTTTTCGATGGATCCTCCGTATCGGTCGGTGCGATCATTAATGGAGTCATGCAGGAACTGCTCCACCAGGTAGCCGTTGGCCCCGTGGATCTGCACCCCGTCAAAGCCCGCGTCGATGGCATTGCGGGCGCCCCGGCGAAACTCTTCCACCACCTCCACAACCTCATCCGTGGAGAGGGCGCGCGGGGTAGCGGTAGGCTCAAAGCCGTTGGGGGTAAAGGATTTTCCCCCGGCATTTTTGGCAGATGATGAAACAGGGGCGTCGCCGTCCTGGAAATAGGCGTGCGATACGCGGCCCACATGCCAGAGCTGGCAGTACATCACCCCACCCTTCTCGTGCACCCGGTCGAGGACGGTCTTCCAGCCCTTCACTTGTTCCTTGCTGTGGATGCCGGCCGTGTCGATATAGCCCATGCCTTGTTGCGATACCTGGGACCCTTCGGAGAGGATAAGCCCGGCCGAGGCCCGCTGGCTGTAGTACTCGGCGTGGAGGTCGGTGGGCGCATTGGCCTCGTTATGGGCCCGGTTGCGCGTCATCGGCGCCATGGCCAGCCGGTTTGTTAAGGTGTTGTTTCCTACGGTAACAGGGGTAAATAATTTCTGATCAGACATTGCGGTAATTTATTTTCACGTTGAAATATTTCGCTACCACAACGCCTGAAAGTGGCGGAGCATTCCTGCCGGCCGGTCGATTTTTTCAATGGGTGGGATAGAGGGAATTGATGAATTACTTGAAAATACTTTCTCGTAAACTACTTAAATATTTGTGGAGTGCAGTAATAAGAAAGCTGCTCAGGTCAAGGACCATTCTTTTGTTTCTTCATCTTGTTCAACTACCCCTTCCTTTTCCATCATTGCAAGTAAGGTTCTTGAGATGTGACCTTCATGCCCCTCATGGCCAGAGTAAATGCCAAGGGAGCGGCCTATCTCTGCGTTTTTCAAGCTGGTTTTAGAACTGTTAGCTAATAAGGAATATATGGCTGCTTTTAAATCAGAAATGGCTGATTGGGCAAGATGGTATGGGGTAGGCATAAATAATTGTTTAACAGTTTTTTTGTTTTTCAATGATTAGTTCAATGAATTCAGCAAGAGTTAACAAAGTATTCTTTTGAGAGTCATAATAAGTATTATGAAGACCTCTAGGTAGAACTAGTTGTAAGTCATTCGAGATCATTTCTGTTGTTTGATTCTTGCTAATTCCAGGCTCTAGAGTAAACAAGTGTTTTTTTTGAATTTTATCAGCCTCAGATAAAACCTGTCTCCATCTATCTTTACAGGTGGACTTAACCCCAAGCATATTTAAGCATCTCTTAGGGTAATCTTCTTTATGGTATTTATTTTCTCCAGGGAAAATAAAATCAGGTCTTGCTTTGTTTTCAGTTATTGCATTATGGGTAAATTTTAAATCACAATCGGTGAATATTTGTTGTAAATGGTTTTCTAAAGCATAACCCATTCTTGATTTTCGCCTATTTTGGACACTGAGAGAAAAGGATATAAATGAATCTACATCATTAAAACCTTTGTCTAATTTTTTCTCAACTAAGTATTCTTCAAAAGTCTTGAATAGTATTTCTTCGTGTTCAATCCATTCAAGAATAGCTGCATCAGGGTTTTTTTGAGGGTCTATTTCATAAGGAAAGCTTTCCCTAGCAAATTTTGAAAACTCTTTTGTAGTTGGAAAACTATTGCCATACTTATTTAATATTTGGTCAAGATAGTTATTATCTGTTTCATCAACTTCGACACCTATCGTTTCTAATATAAGACGCGAAGCAAATGTTAGTTGAGGATCTTTGTATCCTTCAAAACGTTCTGCATATACATCTTTTTCATTAGTAAATAAGTCAAAAAGCCAAATTAATTGGCTTTCGACTGAAGAGCCTTTAGGTGTAATTATCATTAGAAAATTACCAACTTTATCTTCACATATCACTAATATGTCATTTGGCTCTGCTCTATATATTATTTCCTCAGCTATTGTTTTGTAATATATTCGATATTCTGGGCTACGATTTTCATCCTTTTTTCTAGCATCTGTCCAAGTAATTGATGTGTTTAAATAAGTCTTGTCTTCATCATCTATCCATACTAATTGTACGGGAATGTCTTTTCGATTTTCAGTGCCGAAAATTTTTATAAAATCATTAATACCTTGAAATTGGTGTTGGTTTGAAACGTTAGGACTTACTTCTGATGCAGTTAACCTTTTTGCACCAACACCGGAAAAATAATTTGATAAATAGCCTTGTTTCATTGTGGTGGATACTATCTTCTAATGATTATTCGAGCAAGAAACTAATAATTTATTTCTAAATTCCTAACCTTGTTACTAAACAAGTTATTAGAATGGATATTGAACAAGATAAAATCATTTTTTTCCGTGAACGTTTATTGGATTGGTTTAAGGAGAATGGAAGAAAATTTCCATGGAGAAAGGAAGAGTTAACGAGCTATGAACTTGTTATAGCTGAAGTGTTATTGCAGAGAACTAGGGCAGAAACAGTCGCGAAGAATTTTGAGTCATTTCTGGGTAATTTCCCTTCTTGGGAATCGATTAATAAAACAGGTAAAAAAGAATTAGAGAAAGTATTAAAGCCTTTTGGGTTATACCGACAGAAAGCAAAGCGCCTTAAAAATCTTGCAGAAAAAATGGTGCAAAAAGAAGGTCAGTTTCCGGTGGTTAGGGAGGAGCTTGAAGAGATCCCGCTAGTGGGGCAGTATATTGCAAGTGCAGTTATTTCTTATGTTCACGAAAAAAAAGCACCATTACTTGATGTAAATATGGCCCGATTACTTGAACGTTTCTTCGGGCCACGTGAGTTAGCAGATATTAGGTATGATCCATACTTACAAGAGCTTTCAAAAAAGGTTGTTGATCATCCCGATCATCAAAAAATTAATTGGGCTATATTGGATTTTGCTTCTTCTATCTGTAAGAAAAGGAATCCCAAATGTAAGGTGTGCCCAATATCAGGCAGGTGTGAATTCTTTCAGAATGAGGGTTAATAATTCATCATGAACATTATTTCTTTGAGATATTTTAATGTTTTGCTCCCCATCAACCATATCTGTAAGAGTTTGATCCATTTCTGAACTATAGAATATTATTGGGGTATCATTATCATAAAGCCTTATTTCAACAATTAAATTAGCTCCATTAACACGGACATTATCTAGGTTGTGGTCCATCATTATGATATCAGGTTCCCAGTCACGCATAACATTCCTAAAACCATCACCATTTTTGCTTAATTCTGGATCTGCCAATGAAATACCATTGTCTTCTAACTCATCCTCGATTCTTAAATGTACAGTATTTCCAAATGTTAAATCGTCTTCGATCCAGAAAATTTTTATTTCATTCATGGGAGAAATATTTTGAATTTAGTTCCTTCGTTAATTTTGCTTTTTACTTTTAATTCTGCATTCATTCGATCAATAATTTCTTTTATGTGGTAAAGCCCAATTCCTGATCCACCTTTATTTGATGTGTAACCATATTCGGTGATTTCATTTATCTTATCCTCAGGAATACCTTTACCATCATCTTCTATAACCAAGTAATGTCGGCTTCCTTCATTCTCAAGTCGAACTTCAAATTTTGAAGCACCTGCTTTTTTTGAATTACTCAACATGTTATCAACTAAAATATTTAACTCAATTGGTCTAGTTTTAAATATTTTAGGATTGCCCTCAGTCTTATTTTTGAAGCTTATCTCAACACCGTCATCGTTATATAAATCAACAATATTAGATATATATTCACGCAAATATTCACCGATGTTTATTTCGATAGCATCTGTGTAAAGTTTAAAGTTTGCCTTAGTAGCAAACTGGCTAATATTCATTATCTTTTTATTTTCAAATACAGCTTGTTTGATTAGATCCTGAATCCTTTCATGTGATAATTCTTTACCTCTTCGTAGCTTATTAAAAAGTGCAGTCAGTATATTGTCAATTTTAGACGCTGAAATGCCCATATGATGAATAAAGCTGATAACTTCATCAAAATCTTGAGACTTTACTGATTTTAGGAATAGGTTCTGAGATTCTTTTTCTTCTAGTTTTTCTTCAGTGGCTACCCTTTTATTCCTTTCTTCTTTTTCTTTTTTTTCAGCTTCACTTTTAGCCTTCTTTAATTCTTTGACTTGCGTATTAACTTTCTTTACATCCTTTAATAGGTCTTCATTTTTTTTCTTTTCGGCAAGCTTTTCAAGATTACCTAGTAATGTCTCTGTGCTTTCACTTTGGGCTTCCTCAAGTTGTTCTAATAACTTATCCCCATATTCAAAATCAATGAGATTATCATTGCCTGATAAGTCAGCAATTAATTTGCTTATTCTATCTTGAAAAGTTTTTTCATCTTGTTCAAGGTCTTCGTCCTCCAATTTTTCAATACTAAGACCCCACTTTTGAACATCTACTACATATTTTTCAAGTCTTTTTAGAGTGTCCCAAAAAAAACTTTCTAATTGTTCATAAGCCTTGGTTTTGATTAATCCATCGCCTCTACTTGTTGTTTCTCTTAGCTCATCGTTATCAGAATTAATATTTATTTGTCCAATTAACTCTCTTGTTCCTAAGTATCTACCAAAACCTTGTGCTTTGCGAGCATCAATTTTTAATGGATCTTCACCTGGTTCACCATATGGATATATTCTAAAGCCGTTTTTATAGATGAATACATGTCCATATTCCTTAGATCTTAATCCCATTCTTCTAGTAAATGTTACCTTAGCCGATCGATTTAAATAAAATAAATCAACTGAGATATCATATAATTTTTTGTAAGGGTTTTTTTCTTCAACCTTATATATAAGAGTCCCCCCATCTAATAATTCTGTCGTTATATACTCTTTATCTTCACTTATGTAAGACTTTATCTTAGTGGTTTTAATTTCTAGTGTATCGAATATTCTATTTTGTATTTCCCCATTTACACGTTTCCTGTAGTCTTCTTCTTTGCGATCTTGCTCTTTTTCTTCTGGGACATTTAGAAATATTTTGAAACTTTGGCTCCCTTCATCATTTGTTGGGTTTATTAACTTTGCCAAAGAGCGTTTTAAACGGAGTAGCTTTTTTCTATCCCAATCACTTCTTAAATCAGTGATTTCTAATACTGTACCATGTTCAAGCCCATAGTAACTTTCATCCCTTGTCTCGTGCTGTATCGTTACATTAATAAATTCATCTTGTAAATCCTCTTCAAAAAGGGTCCAATCAGTTACAATGACTTCTGTTTTAGCGTCTTTTTCTTTTTTGGTTGATTCAAGCAGCAGTTCTTTTCCTAACCTGTCACAAGAGAAACGGCCAATGCCTTTTGCTCCAGCAAATGCTCGCTTTTGATAAATATTGTCCCTATAGTCAAAAGAATCATCTTCAGTACCTTCTTTTTTAGCAGAATAAGCAACAAAAAGCCACTTATTTTTAATATCCTCCAAACCCATACCTTTTCCATTATCTTTAATAATAATCTTAGAGTTTTCGGAGTAGATATTTTCAAAGGTAATGTCTACCCTTGTGGCGTAAGCATCATAGGAGTTTTTCACAAGTTCGAAAACAGCAATGTGATCATCAGTAATAAGATCCCGACCAATGATGTCTTTAAGGGCAGAGCTGATTTTAAATGATAAATCTTCCATTAAAATAGTTATTCGATGAATATACTTGAGTTTTTAAGAAAAGATGTGGTTGCCAATTGTTATAAAACCAAATCTTTTAGTAACGCTTGGGAAATATGGGGCAAGTTAATTAAACAAAAACTAGGGAAAAATTATAATTGGGATGACATTTTAAACTTAGGTGAAGAATTATCCGAGGTATTTTTATCAACAAGGGGAGATGTTGAAGAAGGATTAAGTGTTGCTGAAGCAAATAGCAAAGCTTCTACTTCGGGTACAGCTTGGGAATGCTTAGTTGCTTGGTACCTAAACCTAGTATTTGTTAATAGTAGGGCTGTTGTTTTTAAAAAGACAGGAGACGTGCCAACTCCACTTACAGATGGTCTTGAAGTGTTACACAAAAATACTAAAACGAATTCTGAGTCAGATTTGCTAGTCGTAGTTTTTCCTGACACTCCTCATTTTACCGATGAAATATTACAAGTTCCTATAACTAATGAGCGGTCAGTGCCTTATGTGCCAGATAAAAATATGAGACCAGCAAATCTATTTTCGGACTCTTACCCAGATAAAAGTTCGATTCAAGCATATGTAGATAAAGTAACAGAAGAAAAAATAGATGAATTTGAGGTCGGGGTAATACAGTGTAAAACAAATTGGAATGAAAATTCACAAATTCCAATGCTTTGGGACATTATCTATAGGCTTGGGGATAATGTAGATCAAGACATTCCCAACTTTAAAATTGGTGCGAATGGTTTTAGTAAGATGCAGTTGAAAAAATTCACATATTCATTTGTTACTGTACCAACTAATCCCCGGGCAAATTACAAAGCAACTTCTCTTGCTGTAAATAGGGTTAAGAACTTAACTGGCGGTAACTATTGGGGGTTCCCAAGGAAGCAAAGTGTTGCTGGTTCAATTAAAGAAATTTTTGATAATAATTTCATGAATGCCTTTGATGGTAGTATCAGGGAAAGTTTACAAGGTGCATTACATAATGATCTTAATTCTTTCGAGTATTTTCGCTTGGATTAGTCAATATTTGTAAGTATTTGCATCGCTATAGCTCTAGCCATTAATGGAGGAACTGCATTGCCAACAAGTGTGTATTGGGGAACATCATGTTTTCTACGACTACCACCTGTGGTTCTTTTACCCTGGAACACAAAGGAGTCGTCAAAAGATTGTAGGCGGGCCATTTCCCTAACACTTAATGCCCTAGGTTCTTTATAGTGAATAAAGTCATCAGGCAAAGTGACGATTGTAGGAGAGGTACTGTTGGGGTCGAGCAAGTTATAGTTTCGTTTCTTTGTACTTACTCCTTTCTCTTTTAATTCTTCTTTGGCGTTATCATAACTGCCATTCTTTTGTATTATTTGGAGCCTCTTTATTATATCGGCAGTATGATTACTAGCTTTATGATTTGGCAGTTTAACGCGATTTAAGTTCGCACTATTAATTTTTCCTCTACCATCATGGTAATAGTTTTCTTCAATCGAATACTTTTCTAGTAATCTGCCTTCTCTTGACCACTCTGAATAGGTTTTGCCATTTTTCTTATTTAGGCTACCATCAATATTTCTTTTGGGTAGATACTGGCCGTTCGTCGAGTTGGTACTATATTCTTTGATGTGTCCACCACTTTTAAGAGTTTCAAGGTCATGAAGCGCTTCTTTAATAGTGACTTTATTTTGTGATAAAACTGTAGGGGTTGGCTTATTTGTAATCTTATTTTGGCCTTTTTTTGAAGCTATAAATATAACTCGATGACGTTCTTGGGGAACTCCATAATCAGAAGCATATAAGTCAAATTCTTTTTCAACATGATAAAGGCTAGCATTTTTTACTTTTTCAGAAAGAGTATTACCTGTTTCTTCTACAATTTCTACGAGATCATTAAGGCATTCGTCAAGAGGCTTTAGGAAAATATTCAATCCTTTTTTTAATAAGGAAAAGTGTTCAAAATCTAAGTTGTCAATGGCATTTTGGATATGATTTGTGATGCTTTGACCATCGATAAATTGTAAGAAGTTATTAAACCCTGCTTCAAAATTATCGTTATCTATATCACAGGCTGACTTAAAGTTGAGAACACTCCTATTAATTTCTTTAAGCTGTTCCCAATTCGATAGTATTCTTAATCCATGTCGGATGGTATTTATTTCCTCGTTATTTTTGCTTTTTGCATAGCTAATATGTTTTGCAGTTAAGTCTTTTAGGAGTTTTTGAAGGGTTGTTACGAATTCTGTATTGAAAGAAGTTGAACTATTATTTTTTTCGCTTTTTATACGTTGAATGTATAGGTCAAATGCTGCTTTGTTTTCATTTTTAATAGTATGTCTTAATTGCTCAGCTGTGTTAATAATATCGTCTAATTCAGAGCGGTCAACTATTGAATTAATTCTTTCAATAATTTTCTTCAGAAAACGCCCCCCTTCTTTATTTTTTAATCCTGAAACATTTTCCATAACAAAGTATTTAGGCTTTAAAACCTCAATAACTTCTAAGTACTTACTGAAAAGTTTATCTTTCTTGTCAAACTTTCTACGTCTACCCGCTAAGCTAAAACTTTGGCAAGGTGGCCCTCCTGTTATTACATCAATACTTTCCCCGTCAAGTTCATCTTGTAACACATTAATAAAATCTGGGTCAGTTATATCTTTTCTTAAAAATTTCGTTTTAAGTCCAAGTTGTTCGTTATATCGAACTCTATGCGTCAATTCACAATTTTTGTTTATATCACTGGCTAATAGGAAATCATACTCTTTCCCATCCTTTTTTGCCTGGAGGAATCCTTCACTGAATCCACCAGCGCCAGCAAATAGATCAATAAATGTGATTTTCTTGTTACTCATATCAATATTTGACCCGATTGTTATTACTCAACTTATATAGTAAAAAATTGGACTGACACCATTATGTCACCTCAATCTAGGAAAGATTGGGTGTAGCAATAATATCTTAAGGAATAGAATTGAAAAAGTCCAGGATTTGATCCTGTTAAATTTAAGGTATAGATAACTAAAATATTAGCTAAATAATGAGGAAATATAGATTTTTGGAAAAGTAAGTTATTCAGAAAGTTTAAGTTACCTATCTTAGTGATGATTCTTTATCCAGAAAGTCATATACGTTGTGCGTTTTTACTCGTAAAGGGAAATAGGGCAGTAATACTAGTGAACGAAATAACCGGCACTTCAAAAATAGGGGTGTGTAAGGTAAAGTAATTCGTTGATGCGTGAAGATTACTCTTTAGCTACTAGGCGCACTTGAAAAGGGAGACTGCCGCGGTCTTCCGGAAAGTCGCCGGAAGCCCTCGCAGTGACATTGCTTTTATTACAAATACATCAACGCCCGTCATTGCGAGGAGTGCCGTGGGTTGACGGGACGACGTGGCAATCTCCCTGAAGCAACTGGTTGAGGTGTGGGGAGGTTGCCCTTTAGATTCTACGCGGATTGCCATCGGGAGATCCTTCCACTCCGGTCAGGATGACGCTGCTTTTAGCACCCACCCCGCTCCGCCTGCCGGCCGAGCACCCCTCCGGTGGAGGGGAATAGTGTGGAGTGCAATCAAGATCGTTGCTGAAATTCCGGGTTTAGCAGTAACCAAATACCCGGCACTACAAAGTCCCCTCTGGAGAGGGGTGAGCTTCTGGTGATTGCCCAGAAGGTCGGGGTGTGTATAGGAAAAGCAATTTTTTGAAGCATGGGAGGCTCCCCCTTTAGCTACTACGCGAGCGGTGATGGAGAAATTACTTCGTCGGCAAGCCTCCTCGTGATGACACTGCTTTTATTTTTACAGAAATTCAGGGTGCAGTTTTTTTGTTGGAAAGGGCGAGTTCGATGTATGACAGAGGCGGCTCAGCTCTATGTTGCCGGTCCGGAATGTTGCAAATAAGTCCAGCAGTGCCTAACATGGCAGTAGTTATCATCCCGCGACAGTTATAGCTTTTAGGATGATAGTATTTCTTTTGTACGACAGACTAGAACATATAACCTGTCATAAACTTGGGTTGTGTATGGAAAATGAATCAGGAAAGAAATCCACGCTGCAAGAGCAAGTGGAGGATCATGAATCCACCATCCAACAGAAGTATGGTACTTTTGGGGGGGTATTTGTACCAACACTGCTGACCATACTGGGAGTGATTTTATTTCTGCGTCAAGGGTGGGTGATCGGAAATGCCGGTTTACTCGGGGGGTGGCTGAATATAACCCTTGCCTTTGCTATTGTTACCTTTACCGCGTTATCGATGTCGTGTATTACTACCAATATCCGTATTAAGGCCGGGGGTGCGTATTCGATTATTTCGCAGTCGCTGGGGCTTGAAGTCGGGGGCAGTGTGGGCGTACCGTTGTACCTGGCACAGACCTTTGCCATCACCATGTATATTTTTGGTTTCCGGGAGGGGTGGCTCTATATCTTTCCGGATCATTATGCTATTCTGGTTGATATTTCAGTATTTACCATCCTCTTTATTGTCGCATTCTTAAGTGCGAAATTGGCCTTTCGTATCCAGTATATTATACTAGTGGTTATTGTCGGTGCGTTGGTTTCGGTAGGGGCTACGGTTTTTACCGGGGCGATGGAGCACAGCATACAGTGGTGGGGCGATTTTCCCGGTGACCCCGAGGGCAATTTTGAGGGCATAAGCTTTTGGGTGGTTTTTGCTGTTTTCTTTCCGGCGGCAACGGGGATCATGGCCGGGGCTAATATGTCGGGAGAGCTCAAAAATCCCAAAAGAAGTATTCCGCTGGGCACGCTCTCTGCCATTGCCGTGAGTTATGTGATTTATATTGCTTCCGGATACTGGATGGCCAGGGTGGCCCCGGTGGACGAGCTGGTTAGCAATTACAACGTGATGATCGATTATGCGCTGTGGGCTCCGGCTGTGCTGGGGGGGCTGCTGGGGGCGACCTTTTCCTCGGCACTGGCTTCTATTGTTGGGGCACCGCGTATTCTGCAGGCGCTGGGGGACCATAAGATATTTCCGGGCGGTGAGATTTTCTCAAAACTTGCGGCCAATGGGGAGCCGCGCAATGCTATTCTAATGACTGGCGGACTGGTACTGGCAACGTTACTGCTTCGGGATCTAAATACCATTGCCCCGCTCATCACCATGTTTTTCCTGATTACCTATATGATGATCAACCTGGTGGTGTTTATTGAGCAGCGGATGGATATGATCAGTTTTCGGCCAACCTTTGCGATCCCCAGGTTTGTGCCTTTCCTGGGTACGGTGGGCTGCCTGTTTACCATGTTTATTATTAATTCTACTTTTGGGCTCATCTCTCTCGGCTTTGTCATTATTACCTATCTGTATCTTACCAACAGAAAACTTGAGGTTCCTTATGGGGATATGCGGAGTGGGCTTTTTGTATCCCTGGCTGAGTGGGCGGCCAAGCGGGTTTCCCTGCTTCCGGAAAATAATGAGCGGGCCTGGAAAGCCAACCTGTTGGTGCCGGTGCGCAGTACCCGGGAATTACGGGGGAGTTTCAGTCTGATCCGTAACCTGGTGTATCCGAAGGGATCGGTAAAGCTGGTGGGTATGAATGGCAGCAATGCAAGCAGTACGTTCAGGGATTCGCTGATGGATTTTGCTATGGCGTTCAGCAGAGAAAATGTTTACAGCCGATGGAGTGTCATTGATTCAGGTGATTTTAAACAGGCAGTTCTCACGTCACTACAGACGCTTCAGGGCACTTTTTTCAGGCCTAATATTCTCTTTCTTCGATTGCCGGGGCACAAACGGTACGATGAAGAGCTTTACTCAATCATCAACGAGGCGCGCCTCAACAATATGGGTATTCAGCTCTATGTCGAAGATCCCATTGCGCAACTGGGGAGAAGTTCGTCTATCAATGTGTGGATTAGGGAGCAGAGTCCCGAGTGGGATCTGAGTATGGAGCTGGGCAATATGGATCTGGCACTGCTTACGGCTTATAAGCTCAAAGTTAACTGGAATGCACAGATGCGGGTCATTACTGTGGTAGAAGAGGATCATGAGGAAGAGGCGTACCGTTATCTGGATAACCTGCTGGATGCAGCGCGCCTGCCGGGTGCCGAGCCCCATGTTGAAGTGGGTACCTTTGATAAAGCTATTCAGAAGGCCCCGCAAGCCGATCTCGATCTGTTGGGGTTGCCTGAAAATCCGGACTTGGATGAGCTGCGTTCGTATGTGGAGTTAACTCAGTCGGCCTGTGTGTTTGTGGCCGATTCGGGCAATGAGAATATATTGGCGTAGGGTTTGTCACTGCTTTTATTATTCCCCCATCAACGGCTGTCATGGTGAGCCCATCTATGCTAAAGCTTCGAAGGGCAGGCGTAGCCGAACCATCTCCCAGAAATAATTGGTGCCCTTTAGATTCTACGCGGATTGCCATCGGGAGATCCTTCCGCTCCGGTCAGGATGACACTGCTTTTGGCACCCACTCACGAAATGACACTACTTTAAAAGGTACACATTAAAACAACGCTCGTCATTGCGAGGAGTACCGTGGGTTGACGGGACGACGCGGCAATCTCCTTGACGCAACCGGTTGAGGTGTGAAGGTTACCCTTTAGCTACTAGGCGAGCGGTAATGGGTAGATTACTTCGTCGTTACAAGCAACTCCTCGTAATGACATTGCTTTTATTTTGTTAGCGTATAAGCTCTTCATACAAGTCCCGCCAGTCGGGGTTTAACTCTTCGATCAAGTCTATTTTCTTTTGTCGAGAACCTGCCTTAATCTGTTTTTCTCGGTCGATCGCATCTTGCGGATGGTCGTATTCATCAATATATACCATTTTTGTGCAGTTGTACCGTTTTGTAAAGCCATCTGTCAATTGTTGCTTGTGTTGCCAGCCCCGTTTTATAATATCTCCCGTCATACCGGTGTAGAGTACGGTGTGGTGGGGATTGGTCATGATATAGACGTGGTATTTTTGCTCCATAAGGTGGTAAGACCTATTTGAGCGGTATCCCTTACGATCTTGTTAAACAACGCCTGTCATTGCGAGGAGTACCGTGGGTTGACGGGACGACGCGGCAATCTCCTTGACGCAACCGGTTGAGGTGTGTACGTAAAAGAAATTGGGTGATGGGAGTACTAACGTTCCTATTTGCCTCTTTCCTTGTGCCATTGTATATAACCGGATAAAATAGTTATACAATAGAGGAATAGGGCTATGTCAGAAATCACTACTATTGACGGCGTACTTGATGAGCTCAATAATATCATCGAAACTACGGTGGAAGAGGGGAGCCCGCTGGCAATTTTTGCCTTTGTATATCGCAGAACTACTGCCAAGATAGCGGAGGGGATTGCCAAGGGGCAGTTCGAAGATCCCCAAAGGATGGAGCGTTTTGACGTCATTTTTGCGAAGAAATATATTCGGGCCTTTTGGTCTTACCGCCATGATAAGCCGGTAGCGGTTGTGTGGAAAATTGCTTTTGATGCTGCAGTGGATTCTGGCGGTCGAAAAGCGGTTATTCTTCAGCACCTTCTGTTGGGAATGAATGCACATATTAACCTGGACCTAAGTATTGCGGCAGCTGAGACTGTTCCAGAGGGACAAATACAGTCCCTCAAGAAAGATTTTATGATGGTAAATACCCTGCTCGAGGAGTTGATAGATGAGATGCAAGAACGGATTGCCCGAGCGTCACCGCTGCTGTTTTTGATCGATTGGATGGGGAAGAAAAATGATGAGGCTGTTGTTAATTTCAGCATCAGGAGGGCCCGATATTTTGCATGGAATGCCGCTGTAACCCTGTCGCATGCCGATGAGCAGGAGAAGGAGCATATTATTCGTGATATGGATGAGCACATTGCAAAGGTTGCTAAGGGTGTGCTTGCTCCTCCGGGTTTTTTGATTCCCAAAGTCCTTAGCCTGATAGGCATGTTTGAGGAAAAAGAAATCTTGGTGGTTGTTGAGAAGTTGAAGGGCGAGGGTTAGATATTGAAAGTTGTAAGATTGAAGGTGCCTTTAGTTATTTTGTGAGAGTATCGGTGAAATAGGTTCTTTTGAAAAATTCCCCTCTAGAGAGGGTAGGCACTCGGTGGTTGTCCGGAGGGGCGGTGTGTATTAGTAGTAACTTGGCAACTGGACTCATCCCGTCTCATACCTCGGCATTCCTCCGGTGGGTTTCAATAATCGAGGTGTGTACGGAAAAGTAATTTTGTAATAAAATCTTCCTCATTCACTTTCTCAAAGCATCAAGAAGCATGTGTATGTTTCTTTAGTTTTGAGGCCAATGATTTCAGATCTTTTTCTCTTTCTTTGTACTCCACTCCCATCTTTTGGTGTCTATGTATGAGGTTAGATAGTTTGTCGAGATGGTTTTGAGCTGTTGTTACCTCTTGTAACAATTCTTTAATAGTGGTATGAAAAGAATTTCCATCATCATTAAGACGGGCGACTTCTACTTTACCGGTATTATGGATTAATCGTAAAATAAGCAGGAATTTTTCGATCTCTTCTACATTACCGAGAAGATTTTTCAGATAGTCAGGGAGTTTCCCCAAGCCGTTGCTGATAGAGGAGAGGCGAGGCAAAAAAGAATCGTAGAGCAGTTCTATCACTTTGTCAGGGGTAATGGTCGATTTTTTGTCTTCGTAAACTTTGTTTGCAATTTCATCCATAAAGTCGATAGCCATTTCGACTTGGAGCTTAGAGGATAGGATGTCAAAATTGAGCATGCTGATGAGGTCACTTAATCCCTGTATGTTATTTTTCATATCAAGGAGCTTTTCTTCACCTTCAATAGATTGATCTCCCATCTGCTCAGCGATCACCGATAAGGCAATGTCGTCTTGATCCAGTTTTGAAGAGCCAATCTGTGCATTAATGGACAAGAGTAGAATAGAACGGGCCAGCTCCAGGATGTAGTCTGAATATTGAACCAAGTCCGAGTGAATGTCTTTGAGTGTATTCAGTGAGATAACCAATTCCTGGAGTACCGGTTCCAGTTCCAGTAAAGCGTCAGGGAATTCATCAGTATGAGTTTGGCTACGTGTGGTTTTGGATGTGTTAGCCAGTGCTTCTTCGCGTTTGTACATCTCTTGCCGCAAGGCATCCCACATAAAAGTTTCATAATTGGCAAAACCTTCATTTTTCAAAAGTTGCAGCAGGTACTGCTCAGATTGTTCTAAGGCTTCACGTTTTCCGACCTCCTTTTCTCTGCTCTTTTCCACTTGCAGCGTTTCGTCATAAATATCTTTTATCTTGCCAAAAAGATGGCTTGTGGGTTTTAAACGAATTGAGAGATAGCCGTCTTCACAGGGAAAGGCTAGTGCTTTAACCCAATAATATGAACCGTCTTTCGCCATATTTTTAACATAAGCACCAACCGGTTTATTGGCTTTCAATCGGTCCCAAAAGATTTTAAATAGGGCTCGCGGCATATCGGGATGGCGAATAAGCTTATGGGGCTGCCCGATAATTTCATCGTGATCGAATTTACTGACCCGCTGAAATATTTCATTGACAAAGGTCATATTTGATTTAGGATCGGTAACCGAGAAAAAGAGCTCGTAAATTTTAAATGGACTTTCCTGGTTTGTGGGAACAGCAGTTCGCAGATCTTTCAGTTTTTTTTCAGAAATCATAGTTATGATATTGTGACTACTTATGTGCACCACTTTTATCGTCTATATCTTTAAAACCTTTAATGATATACTTGTAGCTGATATAGTATCCATGAGAAAGGGAAAAGTTCGAAATATGGTCAGAAAAAAAGATCCTCTCCGGCGAAAAAACACAAATAGCCAGTTTGTAGATAGTGCGTAGTCAGCTGAGAATTGGAATAGACAAGAAGGGTAAGTGGCTCTTGCCGGAAGAGGAATATGGTTATCTAGTTAGTTAAATGAATATTTATTTTTAGGCATACACATTATTACTCCTTCTCATAATCACTTTCCATAGTTGTTTGTTTCGTCATGGGCATTGCTTCAACTTGGGTATGGAGGATAGCTTTCCAATCATTATCGGCATTGACCCATGTAGAGGTTGAATAATATTTGCCGTCAAATTCTGTGCCTTCGGCATTCATTCCTGATGCTTCTGCGGTATATATTACAACCACTACATTATCAGCAGGATGCATGAATTTAAAGTCAGAAAGTTTATATGAATCCATTTGCATTCCGGATAACCGTTCTATTTCATCCATTCTGCTAGTATAGCCACTATTGTATACCGACATCATATCATCGGCGGTACTTTTTTTGAACACTTCTATGTCACCATTTTTAATAGCTTCATAAATCGCTTTTTCTTTGGCTTTTATCGCTTCTTTCACCTCTTTCATTTGCCCATATGAAACTGAGACTATAAATAAGAGGATTATTGTTCCTATTAGTGAACGTTTCATAGTTACTCCCTTTGTATTTGTGTTTTGGTTAAAAAAGAAACAGGGGGGCTTTTTGTTAGTTATAAGCCCCTGAAAAATTATCTGATTAGTTGTTACTACCCATGGTTTTGGAAGTCATCTCTTCTTGAGTGGTAGCTAAGTATGAAGTGGATTGGTTAATGAGATCCATATAATCAGTCATGACTTTCATAGCTTTTTCCATCCCGCCTTCCTGTTTGGCCATGGCGGCCCACCATTTTTCGTCATTTGGATGCACTTCCCATTCCATTTCAGAAATATCTTTCATGGTCCAAATAAACATCATATCCCATTCGCCGGTTTTCATCTCCATAACTTGCGGACCTGGTACGTCTGATTCCATACCGGCTTTTTCAAAATGGTTTTTGATAATATTCTTAGCTTTGTTGATAGTACCCGGTTTATATTTTACCAGTACTACCTGGTGCCAGGTATGGCCTTCCATCTTTTTTGCTTTTGGCATTTCTTGTGCATTTGCAGTAGAAATGCTCATCATAAAGAAACATATAAAAACACTACTCACTATTAGTTGTCTCATAACACCTCATCCTTTTGTTTATACTTTTTAGCATGTTAGTAGATAGGATATAAGCGGCTACACCTTGGTAAGGTTTTGTGTAGTAGTTAAGGTGGGGAGAACCCTGACAGCAAGGGTGGGTATGATATTGGCAATGGGTTTAATTTAGAATTCTGTATTCGGAAAGCGCCAATACATAGCCAGTCAATTTCTGAATCCCGTATTTCCTATTACTCTTTCTAAAACGCTATCTCTTACTTCGGGATGAAAGGATGTTTTTTATCTGATCCGAAAGAACAGGATAGCTACCGAATCATAACTTCTTTAAAACCGGAGGTGGTGGTGAGTCTGTATACAGATTGTTTGCTGACTTCTTTTTCAAATGATACGGGCTCCCCATCAACGCTGATCTCTTCGGGGGCAAAAGGTAAGCCGATGAGACGTAGAAGAATTTTCGTATAAGCCGGCTTGTAGCTGCCACTTCGATCTACAGATAAGCTGGCCTTTGCATCAGCAACATTCGGTTGCCAGTGAAACCGGCTTTGTTGGTAGTTACCCTTCGTATGCTCATAGCCTTCCCCGGCATCTTCATACAAGTGGCTGGAAGTTGCTTTATTCCCATAGTATAGATTAAGCTCCAGCTGGTTTTCGTCATGCTGACCGGTATACTGCATCACCTCACGTAACGGCAATACGGTTCCTGCTTTGATGAAGAAGGGGATCTCATCCATAGGGGCTTCTACCGTTTTGGTAACGCGGCCATCAGAGGCCTCATTGGTTCGAAAGTTATACCATTGGCCCTTAGGAAAATAGGTTTCGACCTCTTTTTTACCCTTATTAAGAACGGGCGACACCATGATCTGATCCCCAAACATAAACTGGTTGATCACTTCGGCGGCGCGTTCATCAGTTTGGTCGTAATAGGCGAGGGGGCGCAAAATAGGGGTGCCCTGTTGTACATACCGGTAAAAAGCGGTGTAAAGATAATGCAAAAGGCGGTAGCGCAATTCTATCACTGAGCGATTGATATCGGTATATGTATCACCGAAGGTCCAGGGTTCTTGGTGGCTGTCAGATTCCAGGCGCTTCTTTTTAACTTCCTCCTCTTTGACAGCCGCAGCCCCCTCCACATTATAGCCCATCGTGTGGTTGCGGAAGAGAGGGTGAAAAATACTCAGCTGCAGCCAGCGCGTAAAAAGTTCGGGACTGGGATTCTTAACAAAGCCCCCGATATCGGTTCCCACAAAAGAGTAGCCCGAAATGCTTAACCGCTGACACTGCTCATTGGCTAGCTTCAGGTGGTCCCAGTCGGCGATATTGTCACCGGTCCACAGGGCCGCATACCGCTGGCCGCCCGAAAAGTTGGCCCGTGTCAGCAAAAAGGGGCGTTTCCCGTTGTTATGCTTCTTGATTCCTTCATAGGAAGCCCGAGCCATCTGCATGCCGTAGATGTTATGTGCCTTTTTATGGCTAACCTTTTCGCCTTCATAAGAGTGACGGATATTTTCGGGAAAGGTTTTGCTTTCCACCTCAAAGACAGCGGGTTCGTTCATGTCATTCCAGACTCCACTAACTCCCTTGTTGTTTAACAGGTTCTCATACAGATCTCCCCACCATGCTCTTACGTCCGGATCTGTGTAATCGGGAAAAACAGTTTCTGACGGCCAAACTGGACCAATCATCAGCTCCCCATCGGGACGCTTACAGAATACGTCTTGTTCTAACCCTTGCCGGTAAACCTCATATTCATCATCCACCTTTACACCCGGATCGATCATCACAATCGTTTCAAAGCCATCCTCCTTAAGATCATCAATCAGCTTTCGGGGATTGGGAAAGCGATCTTTATTCCAGGTAAATATGCGATAATCATCCATATAGTCGATATCCAGGTAGATAGCATCACATGGAATCTGCTTTTCGCGGAAAGTCTCGGCCAGCTCGCGTACTCTTTCCTCTGGATAGTAGCTCCACCGACACTGGTGATAACCCAGTCCCCACATTGGCGGCAGTTCAGGGGTGCCCGTAAGCCGGGTATATCGCTGGCTCACCTCAGTAAGTGTGGGACCATAAATGAAGTAATAGTTCATACAGCCGCCGGCCGCCGAAAAGGAGCAGGTATTATCCCCATCCGAATCAAAATCGAAGTGTGAACGGTAGGGACTATCCAAGAAAATACCGAAAGCGCTTCCATCATAAAGCGAAGCATAAAAGGGGATACTGCGATACAGCGGATCATCACCGCGCTCGTAGCCATAGGCGTCTGTATTCCAGTTTTCGAAGACCTCCCCCCGCAGCCCTTCTTCACAAACTTTGTCACCCAGCCCAAAATACTGCATGCCATCGGGTGCATACTGCGTAACCCGAACCTCGGTAATTCCCTTCATTAAACTTTCCTTACGTCGGTATGGTTCGGCATCCTCACAAAGGGTGTTGCCCTCCTTATCCAAGAATGTTGCCTGCATATTTTCTTTTTTGATGCGGCAGCGGATGGTCCCGGACGAGATCTCGTAATAGTCTTCAGTTTCATGCACTTCAAAAGGGGTTTCGGGCGTTCCCCAGTCGGGGTCTATGGCATAAGAAAAATCAGTAGGCTGGTCTCCCGAGCAAATGTATTTAAGCTGAAATATTTTCGAGCTGTGGACGGTAATCCGTAGCTTAATCTCATTCTTAGATTGAAAAGTAACGTGCTTGCCTTCAATAGCATAGGAGGTGATTTCGCTAGGCTGTCTACTCTTACGGACATCAGCCTGTCGGTCGTTCTCTTCCTCTGTAGTATTACTAGTTTTGGAGGTATTGTCGGCCATATACCAAATAATAATTGCTGGTTTATTGGGTTATTCGAAAATATGAAATCATCGCTTGAATACAACCTCTTAAAATGCTGTTTTTCAGGGGGCAGTGCTGAAGGTTTATGCGTTGATGTGGGAGAGTAAACTGACTGATGATGCTCCTCAACCTGTGACCTTCAATTTTCAACCTCCACGATTTATATTCGCTACAAAAAGTACTGCTTGTTAAGAGGTTAGTAAATAACCCTTCGCAAGTTCCTGATAAGCTGCTACCTGTTTGCTTTTCCACTGTTCATCTCGGCTGAGCTCTTCGGCAAGCAGATCGGCAACTAAATCGGCAATCTCTATACTGGCGCGAGCATCCAGAAGCAAGGCACGTGTACGGCGGGCCAATACATCCTCGACCGTGCGGGCCATCTCATTGCGGGCAGCCCAAACCACTTCGGCGGGAGTGTAGGGCAGGTTGGGATGCATGCGACTGGCCCACCCTTCATGCTCTTGGGCGATTTTTTTTAGGGAGAGCGCATCAGAGCCATAGAGCTCAAAGGGTTCGGCAGCATCACTGTTTTTGAGCCAGCCATGCAGCCGCAGGTTTTCTGTTACCGATTCCCGTTCATCCAGGCCGGCAACCACAGTTGCTTCATTAATGGTATCTTCGGCCATTTTTCGATAAGTAGTCCATTTACCTCCGGCAATAGTTACAAGTCCGGAAGGGTCAATGAGCAGGGTGTGGTCACGAGAGATAGAAGCAGTATCATCATCACCGCCGGGAGAGACCAGCGGACGAATACCGGCAAAAACGCTGAGCACATCTTCGGGCTCGGGATCTTTTGTGAGGTAGCGTGCAGCGTGGGTTAGCAGAAAATTGATCTCCTCCTCGGTAGCACGTGGTTCGAGGGACGGTTCTTCGAGTGGGGTATCGGTAGTTCCCACAATGATGCGGTTATGCCAGGGTACGGCAAAAAGGACACGCCCGTCATCGGTTTTGGGCACCATAATAGCACTTTCACCCGGTTGAAATGATTTGTCCAATACAATATGCACGCCTTGGCTAGGCTGCATCAGTGAAGAAGCCTCAGGGTTGTCCATCTGCCGAATCTGATCGGTAAACATTCCCGTGGCATTAATAACGGCACGTGCTTGCAGTTCCATATTATGGTTACCTTCCTGGTCTTCCACTGTGACACCGGAGATCAGCCCATTAGCTTTGAGCAAGCCTGTTACTTTCATATAGTTAAGGGCGGTGCCCCCGTGATCAAAGATGGTTTGTAGCAGGTTTATAGCCAAACGTGCATCGTCAAATTGCGCATCATAATAGATAACCCCACCGTTTAGGTCTCCTGGTTCCAGCGTGGGAATATAATCCAGCGTTTCCTCTTTAGATAAGTTTTCGGAGGGACCGAGTCCCAGGTCGCCGGCCAACTTGTCATAGATCTTAAGACCGATGCCATAAAAGGGGCCTTCCCACCAGTCATAATTAGGTACGATAAAGGATTGGTTTTTTACCAGGTGTGGAGCGTTTTTTCGGAGTAATCCGCGTTCACGCAGGGCTTCCAGCACTAGTGCTACATTCCCTTGCCGCAGGTAGCGCACACCCCCGTGGACGAGCTTGGTACTGCGGCTGGAGGTTCCTTTAGCAAAGTCGTGTTGTTCCAACAGCAGCGTCTTATAGCCCCGCGAGGCCGCTTCTACAGCAGTACCCAGCCCGGTCGCACCTCCGCCGATGATAATGAAATCCCATATTTCAGGATCGTCTTCGAGTTGTTCTATTAATGTATTTCTATCCGGATTCATAGCAGGGTTTTTTTGTGTCAAATTTTTAGCAGAATACAGGAAAATCAGGAATAGTGAAACGTGATTCGTGGATACTAGCGATTGGATGTTGGTAATTGGAAACTGAATGGTGGTAGTCGTCAGTCAACGGTCCTGCTTTGTTGCCCAGATGCTTAACACTATACACTTTAAAACTTACACTTAATTACTATCCAAATTCATCACCAAATCTGAATATGATTTCGCAACCAGCTGTTCATCTGCTAAATCAAATAGCGCAAGATACTGCCGGCATTGTTGATGAAGCTTTTTTTTGCCAATGCTGCCATCCTTATCAATAGCTTCGATCTCCACAAAATCACCCAGCTTTTCCACCTTATCGATATGAAATTTAACATTGTCGATGAAGTAGATTTCCCGTTCTTTGTCGACTACTACTTTTGTGCCCAAAGCATTATCCAGAAGAGCGTGCAATTGTTTGGGGTGTTCAGCCGGGACTAGGTTTATATCAGAGGCCTTGGGAGTTTTGGTGTTCTCCCGTTTATAGAAGATAAGATTTTGCTCAATTGTCCCTTGTCGCAGTTTAAGACGTCCATCCGGCACATTAAAATAGGTATCTACTTGGTGATCCGTGCCTTTAAATTCAGCTCCTTTGTTTTTTAGAATTGTACGTATGCGATCCGGCCCATTACAGCGTGCTTTAATCTCGATGTTAAGTATACTCATTCGTTGGTGTTAATTGAATTTACTTTCAGTATATAGAGAATTAATGATTTGAAATTGAGAATTAAAAATCTGGCTAAGTAATTCGTGAGAAGTGACTTGAGGACATGATGCATGTAATTCATTATTCAACATCCAAAATTAAACATTGCCTTTAGGCAGACCATGATAATATTTACAAGGGAATTGGTAATATTGTACTAGAATACAGTCCGGTTATTGACTTTTATGCTAATCAAGTATCACAAAAGAAACTGTTAATTTAGAAAGTAGTGGACTGTATGAGTATGAATATCGACTGGCATGGCGTTTATCCCGCTATCACAACCAAGTTTAACAAAGATGAATCGCTGGACTTGAAGACATTTCGGGATCATCTTCGCGTACAGGTAGAAGCAGGCATTCATGGAATTATTTTGGCAGGTTCGCTGGGAGAGGCCAGCACTCTCAGCAGGGACGAGAAGCTAGAGCTCTTGGATACAGCTCTGGATGAGATAGGGAATGAGATACCTGTGCTACTGAATATTGCCGAACGCACACAACGAGATGCGATAAAACTCACTCAGGATGCTGAAGCAAAAGGGGCCTCCGGAATTATGCTATTGCCGCCCATGCAATACAAAGCCGATGACCGGGAAGTTGTGGCCTACTTTTCAGCAGTAGCCGAAGCAACAGATCTGCCAATTCTGATATACAATAACCCGGTAGACTACGGCATCGAGGTGACGATGGGTATGTTTGAAGAGCTCATTTCCTATGATAACATTCAGGCTGTAAAAGAGTCGACGCGGGACCTGACAAATGTAACGCGTATGAAAAACCGTTTTGGGGATCGCATAAAAATACTGTGTGGCGTTGATACATTGGCGATGGAAGCCATGGTAATGGGCGCCTGCGGATGGGTAGCCGGTTTGGTCTCGGCCTTTCCGGATGAGACGGTAGTTATTTATGAGCTGGTAAAAGTAGGACGTATAGAAGAAGCCCTTAAAATATATCGTTGGTTCATGCCATTGCTTGAGTTGGACATCAACTCAAAGTTGGTACAGAATATTAAACTTGCCGAGGTGGCAGCAGGGGTGGGCACCGAGCATGTACGTAAGCCGCGTCTCCCGCTGGTTGGGGAAGAGCTTGAGCATGTACAGAATGTCATCACAGATTCATTAGAAAAAAGACCGGAATTGCCCGAAGTCAAACAACCGGTCAGTTAGTATTAGGTCGTTCGTTATAGCACAGCATTGAATTTTTAAGAGTAAAAATGGTATAGATTTATGATTGAAGGAGTAAATTTTATTGGGAACGCGACATCCAGCGAAGGAGCCGAAACGCTGCGGGCCTATAACCCCATGGAAAATAAAGAGCTTGCGGAGCAGTTTAGTATCGCAACCCGCCAAGAAGTGAAGCAGGCCCTGCAGAAAGCACAAGCGGCATTTTTAGACTACCGGCATTTGAGCGGAGAAAGGAAGGCCGACTTTCTGGATCAGGTTGCCGAGGAGATAATGAGTTTAGGCGATGAGTTGGTAGAGCGGGCTTCTGCTGAATCGGGGCTGCCGACCGGGCGCATAGAAGGCGAGCGAGGACGGACCTGTAATCAGTTGAAGATGTTTGCGGACCTGCTGCGCGAAGGCAGTTGGGTTGATGCACGCATTGACCATGGAGAGCCGGATGTTCGTCGCATGTTGGTGCCGCTGGGACCGGTGGTTGTATTCGGAGCCAGTAATTTTCCGTTAGCATTTTCTACTGCTGGCGGCGATACCGCTTCGGCCCTGGCAGCAGGATGTTCCGTGGTGGTAAAGGGGCATGAGTCTCATCCCGGCACCAATGAACTTATTTCTGGGGCGATTATTGAAGCGGCAAAGAAAACGGAGATGCCCGATGGGGTCTTCAGTAGTCTTAACGGCGGGCCCAAAGTAGGCGGTGAACTTGTAACAGACCCGTTGACCAAAGCGGTTGGATTTACTGGATCTTTTAAGGGCGGCAAAGCCATATTTGATATGGTCCAGCAGCGTGATGAGCCCATTCCCGTTTATGCTGAGATGGGAAGTATTAATCCGGTGTTTTTGTTGGATGAGAAATTATCTGCCTCAGCTGAGGAGCTTGCCGAAGAATACGCGGGCTCGGTGAGTTTGGGCGTGGGTCAGTTTTGTACAAATCCCGGACTGATTGTTGCCAAAGCAGGGAGCAATCTGGATACCTTTAAAAATGTATTGGCTGAGAAGCTTAGTAATCAGTCGGCCGGCTGTATGTTGAATCCCAATATTTCGGATAACTACAAACAGCAGCGAGCTACTATGTTTGAACAACCGGGTATTGAGGTGGTGAAAGCTCCCGGCGAAGAACCTCAAACAAGGGGAGCCGGTGCCGTAGCCGCCACGACAGCAGAGCATTTTATTGCCAACGAAAAACTGGGTGAAGAAGTCTTCGGTCCCTATACTCTGGTGGTTTCTTGTAGCAACGAATCCGAGATGCATAAGGTTGCTGGCAGTCTAGCAGGACAGCTCACGGTGACTTTTATGGGAGAGGACGAGGAGCTTGCTGATTATAGATCCTTGATAAGTATCTGTCGTGAAAAAGCAGGAAGAGTCATCTTTAATGGGGTGCCCACCGGGGTACGGGTATGTCAGGCGATGCATCACGGCGGACCATTTCCTGCTACGACCGATTCGAAGTTTACCTCTGTAGGGACGACCGCTATTGAGCGGTTTGCTCGGCCGGTTGCTTTCCAGGATTGCCCTGAGGCATTACTGCCAGATGCACTTAAGGATGATAATCCATTGGAGATTTATCGCAACGTAGATGGAAAGCGAATTAGTAAATAAATTTTATGGCTAAAAAAAGATTCTTCTGTATTGATGCCCATACTTGTGGCAATCCCGTACGTTTGGTAGCGGGCGGCGGTCCTCTGTTGGAAGGGGATTCCATGGCCGAAAGGCGCCAACATTTCCTCGAAGAGTATGACTGGATTCGCAAAGGCCTGATGTTTGAACCGCGCGGCCACGATATGATGTCGGGGAGTATCCTCTATCCGCCAACAGATCCCGGAAATGATATTGGCATCCTATTTATCGAAACCAGCGGCTGCCTTCCGATGTGCGGGCACGGTACCATCGGTACGGTGACCAGTATGATCGAGGAGGGGTTGGTCACTCCCAATGAGCCGGGGAAGGTACGACTGGAAGTTCCGGCGGGATTGGTTGAAGCAGAATACACCAAAGAGGGCGGCCGGGTATCTTCGGTGAAAATAACGAATGTGCCTAGTTTTAAGGCAGCCGAAGAGCTGGAAGTGGAATGCCCCGACCTGGGACCGCTTTCCGTTGATGTGGCTTATGGGGGTAACTTTTATGCGATTGTAGATCCCCAGAGAAACTTTCAGGGGCTGCAGGACTATCGGGCGGATGAGCTGATTAGTTGGAGTCGAGAGATTCGCAAACGACTGAATGCACAATATGATTTTGTGCATCCCAAAGATGAGCGCATTCGGGGACTTAGCCATATCATGTGGACCGGAGATACCATGGATGATAGTGCAACAGCGCGTAACGCGGTGTTTTATGGGGGTAATGCTATTGACAGATCTCCTTGCGGTACTGGAACTTCGGCGCGCATGGCACAGTGGGCCGCCAAAGGAAAGCTCGAAAAGGGGGAGGAGTTCATCCACGAAAGTATTATTGGCAGTACATTTATTGGGCGTATTGAGGATGAAACAACCGTAGGCGATCAGCCAGCCATTATCCCAAGCATCGAAGGATGGGCCCGCATTACCGGTTACAATACCATCGTGATTGATGATGACGATCCCTATGCTCATGGATTCCAGGTGATGTAGCTATTCCAATCTACTTCTACGGCTTTGCGGCAGAAGTAACTAGGGGACAAAACGAATTAATATCAGTATTATGAGCGGTAGCAAAGATGTGATTATTATAGGGGCCGGTATCGCCGGTATCAGCGTAGCGTACTACCTGAACAAAGCCGGCGCGGATGTGACGATTCTGGATAAAGGGGACGGCAGGGATAACTGCTCTTATGGAAATGCCGGAATGATCGTACCCAGTCACATTATCCCATTGGCATCTCCAGGAATCATTAAAAAGGGACTTAAATGGATGCTCAGTGCAGAAAGCCCATTCTATATTCGCCCGCGCCTGAGTCGCGAATTATTCGATTGGGGATGGAAATTCAAAAAGGCTTCTACCGCTCAACATGTCGAGAAATCAGCGCCATTACTCAGAGATTTATTGTTTAAAAACCGGGAGCTGCTGGTAGAGCTGGAGCAGGAAGAGGAATTGGACTTTGATTTTCAGAAGAACGGGCTGTTTATGTTTTGCAAGACCGAAAAAGGACTAGAGGAAGAGGCCGAAGTTGCTCGTAAGGCAAGAGAGCTGGGCATTCCGGCAGAAGTGCTGTCTCCCGCAGAAGTTCGGAATAAAGAGTCTGCCCTTGACCTCGATATCATAGGCGCTACTTACTTTCCTAAAGATGCCCACCTACACCCCGGCTTATTGATGGAAGGGTTAAAAAGGCTGTTGACTCTGAGAGGTGTACACTTTGAGTATAAAAGTGATGTGCAGTCATTTGTGAAGCAAGAGGGGCAAATACAAAAAGTGCAAACAGCAGATGGCAGGGTATTCAAATGTACAGATGTGGTCATAGCAACGGGGGCGTGGACCCCTGCATTGTGCCGAGCACTTGATGTTAAGATCCCGATGCAGGCTGGAAAGGGATATAGTATTACCCTCCCCGAAGCTCCGGTGATGCCACAACATTGTGGGATCTTTTCGGAAGCGAAAGTGACGATGACACCTATGAATGGTAGGTTACGGTTTGCCGGGACGATGGAGATCACCGGCACTGATACCAGTATCACTTCAAGGAAGATAGTTGGTCTCAAAAAATCAGTGTGTAGATACTTGCCAGAGTATAAAATGGAAGATCTTGATACTGACGATATCTGGGTAGGATTGCGACCGATATCCCCGGATGGGTTGCCCTATGTAGGCCCCTTTGATGAATATAAAAATGTGTTTGCTTCTACCGGTTATGCAATGATGGGAATGAGCTTGGGGGCGGTGTGTGGTAAGACGGTAGCAGATCTAATCATGGGAGAGAAAACCGCATTTGAAGATTCTTTAATTGATCCTGACAGATATAATAGATAAAAAGTTCACGAAATTATTATTATCCTGAAGTTGACTTCTTAGAGTGTTATAATTGCTTTATAGAGCAAAATGACGAATTGATAAATCAGCAAAATATGCAGCGACTCAATAATATTATACCCCTCATTTGTTTCTCTATAATTTTAACGATTGTTGTTTCCTGTAGCCAGGAAAAGTCTTTTTCTTGGGAGATTGTTCATCAGCAGGAGAAACTTTCGTTCAGAGGTATTTCTGCTGTTGATAGCTCTGTTTGTTGGGTCAGCGGTACGGATGGAACGGTGCTAAAAACAACAGATGGTGGCAAGAACTGGGAGAATCTTGTTATCCCTGGGGTAGACACCTTAGACTTTAGAGATATTGAAGCTTTTGATCGCCAGACAGCAGTTGTTATGTCGGCGGGTAAAGGAAGTGCTTCGCAATTGTATAAAACAGCAGATGGCGGGAAAAGCTGGAAAAAGGTTTATGAAAATAAATATGGCGAGGGCTTTTTTAATGCTATAGCGTTCTGGGATGGCAAATACGGAGTGTTACAGGGAGATCCTATAGGTGGACATATTTTTATCTTGGTAACCTCTGATGGAGGCGACAGTTGGACTGAAATTCCGAGACAGGAAATGCCCAAAGCTGCCGATGGAGAATACGGTTTTGCAGCCAGTGGTACTCATTTAACGGTAGAAGGAGAAAGTACGGGCTGGTTGGGCACAGGAGGCCATATGGCACATGTTTTTAAAACTACTGACAAGGGACAGAGTTGGACTACGCATGAAACACCCTTTATTGCTGGTCGATCATCTACCGGGATTTTTTCTCTTTCTTTCCGTGACGAAGATTATGGGGTAGCCGTAGGGGGCGATTATAATCAAGAACTGCAAGAAAAGAAGAATGTGGCGGTAACAGAAGATGGTGGTGCTTCGTGGAAACTGGTTGAAGATGCGGGTTTAGACTATCGATCGGTGGTTCGGTATACAACGCCCTATTTTATTGCGGCAGGTCCATCAGGTTCTGAATACTCCCCAGACGGAGGCTATAGCTGGAAGTCAATTGAAGGACCAGGTTTCCATTCTATCAGTGTTGGAGCTGAGGGGTTAAGTTCTGTTTGGGCTTCGGGAAGCAGTGGTCGTATTGCCAAGCTCAATATTAAGTAAATAGAGGCTAGTTATATTCATTATTCTCCTATAAAATGGGAGGGATAGTTAGGTGTCATATTCTATAAGGTGAAGGCTGGAAGAAACACTGTCGAATTTATCAGCATACTTACGAGGGGTGGTATCTGTTATGCGCTTAAACTGCCTGTTAAAATTAGAAACATTGTTAAAGCCGCTTTCATAGCAAATTTGAGAAATGTTGAGATCGGTGTTCCGCAATAACTTACAAGCTTGGGCAATGCGCACTTCATTCAAAAATTGCGTAAATGTTTTGCGCGTTCTCTTTTTAAAAAAGCGACAGAAAGAGGTTTTGCTATAATTGGCAACTTCGGCAATAGTCTCTAGCTTAATATCCTCTTTATAATGATTCAGGATATAGTTTATAATATTATTAATGCGTTCACTTTCCTTATCATCAGGAGGATGCGTACTGCTTTGTTGTGCTAAATAGGCATATTTCTCAGTTTGGGATAAGTCATGTAGAATAGATAGCGTTTCTAAAAATCGATCAAAGCCGGAGATATTGAGAAGGGCTTGCATACGATTGCCAATTTTTTGTGCTACTTCAGAAGAGAAAGCAAGGCCCCGGTTTGCACGTTTTATCAACTTTTTAATAATGGCTGTTTCGGAAATGTCAAAGAACCCTTTTCCCAATGAGGTTTTGTGAAAAAAGATGGAGACAGATCGCGAAAGCTGTTGACAGTCATCTTGGAAATATTTGTTATCGCTTTTGAGGATATGACTCTGGTTGGATCCGAATAGGAAAAGGTTGCCCGGTTTAAAGGTCGTGATCGAATCGCCAATAAAGAGGTCGCCGGTACCTTCAAGAATATACACTAACTGCAGCTCGGGATGATGGTGCAGCTGATCATAAAAATGAGGTTGGTTGTCGTATTGTACTACTATACCTTCCTCGTCAATTTTTGGGATCTGAAAATAGATCGAGTTACTTGATGCCATAGTACAATATTATCCAAAATAGAGACAAGATTCGATTTTCATAATAATATTAAACGGATATCGGAAGGATTAAAAAATTAATATCAACTTCCGTAGTTAGGCGATAGGTCGCACGTTATCATCTTCTACGCCTGCCCACTCCAGGTATTGTTCTCGAACTTCCTCTATATGCTCTTCCAGGTTCTCGAGAGTCCAATCAGAGGTGTCGATCGCATCGTGAATATGGGCCGTAAGTTCTCCTGATTTGGTGATAAGGGTACCACCTCTGCTTAATTGTCGGTTACCCTCGAAATAGATAGGTACGACGGGGTAATCCAAGTCCATAGCCATACGAAAAGGGCCCTTTTTAAAAGGACCGATAATACCCGGATGTTTTCGTGAGCCTTCGGGCGCCATCATAATAGAAAGTTCATCGCGATGGATACGCTGGTGTGTTTTCTTAAGTGTTTCTATTGCTTTGTCTGACTTTTCACGTTTGATAAAAATCTGCCCGGTTAAACGGCCGAGAATGAGGAAGATGGGATTGTACTGGAACTCCCACTTGGCAACAAAACGAATTTTAGGTAATCCTAGTGCCAGAAGTGTTAGAACATCCAGCGTAGAACTGTGATTGATGATAAAGATCGCCGGGCTGGTTAGCTCATCGGTATGGTATTTTACATTAAACCGAATGCCACTGGCCCAAAACGCAGGGCGTACCATAATGGGGGCAATATATTCAACAACTAAATTGGATGCTTTCCCAAAACTTATGAGCAATAGAAAAAGAATGACAGGGGTAAAAATCAAAAAGGTGAAAAAAAATATGATGATCGTAAGAATGCTACGTACATACTCCCAAAAGCCAAAATCAGTTTTTTTCATAAGAGCGTTTGATCTAAGATCTAATGTCCGCGTAAATATAGCAAAATGATTATGGAATGATAGGATAACTCCTATTTGATTTGATGCTCTGTTTTAAGCAGGTTAGAGTGACATTTTTAATAACAAAAAATACAGTATGGCTGAATCTAAAGGGTATTCGTTATCGAATATTTCGCAAGGAAATTGGATCAACTTAAGCATCATCCTGGTAGTATTGGTTTTAGGGCTGGTTTTCGCTGGTGAGCTTCCTAAAGAAGGGGGGCACTTTGGATTTTGGTCGGTGTTGCCCCCACTGGTAGCAATTGTATTGGCCTTTTGGACCAAAGAAGTGATCAGTTCATTATTTGTAGGTATTGCTCTCGGGGGATTTATATCCGGTAATATCAATATTATTGATGCTTACCTGATTCCCTCTATCGGTACAGAAGATTTTGCGCTGATATTGCTTGTTTATTTGTGGTCGCTAGGTGGCCTTATTGGAATTTGGACGCGTACCGGTGGTGCCGAACGTTTTGCAGCCTGGGCCAGTGATAAGATTGTAAGGGGCCGAAAGAGTGCCAAATTCTTTACCTGGATGATGGGACTGGTCTTTCATCAAGGCGGTACCATTAGTACAGTGCTTACTGGAGCAACTGTGCGCCCCATAGCGGATGAGCATGACGTATCACACGAAGAGCTTTCTTATATGGTTGACTCTACCGCCTCTCCGGCAGCAACAGTGATCCCGTTCAATGTATGGCCTATCTATATTGCCGGTTTGGTTGTGGGAACAATTCCCCTTTTTGAGACAACTCAGGACGGGGTGGCCTTCTTTTTCCAGGCATTACCATTTAACTTTTATGCGATTATCGCTTTAATCATGACGTTCTTTTTTGCCTGGGAGCTACTGCCTTGGGTGCCCGGAAAGAAGATGAGAAAAGCGATTGACCGTGTTCAAAAGGAGGGCAAGCTAGATCGCGATGATGCTTCACCGATGTCGGCATCAGAACTGACAGAAATGAATATACCTGAGGGGTATAGTTCTGGGTTGGTTGATTTCTTTGGCCCTATCGGGACCTTGCTGGGCGTAGCTATTATTCCTTATGTGACGACCTTTTATTTTATGGGAAATACAGAAGATCCGACCTTGCTTATTGCTGAAGCATTTGTGCTGGCGGTATTAACTGGAATGTTTATCGCTCTTGCCAAAGGGATGGAGCTTAAAGAAGTAATGGATGGGTTTGTTGATGGATGTAAAGGGGTAACCATTGGTGCTATCATTTTGGCACTGGCCGTAACGCTCAAAGGAGTAGCTGAGTCAGTGGGTACTGCAGAATATGTTGTTGAGCTCGTGGGAGGTTCAATAATGCCAGCTTTTCTGCCGGCTATATTAATGGGCCTTTGTATGATTATCGCTTTTGCTGCAGGAACGTCATGGGGTACGTACGCGGTAGTATTTCCGGTGGCGATGCCGTTAGCATGGGCCGTGATGCCGGACGAGTTTTTTATTACGCTCTGTTTTGGCGCTGTAGTTGGTGGTAGTGTGTTTGGTGATCAGTGTTCGCCTATCTCCGATACAACCATCCTTTCATCACTGGCTACCGGTTGTGACTTGATGGATCATGTGTATACACAGATACCACTGGCACTTACGGCAGCAGGGTTAGGAGCTGTTTTTTATACTTTAATAGTGATGACTATGCTATAAATTACAGGTAGGAGAGGGAAGTTCTTTTGAATGCTGTTAATTTAAGATTCAGATATAAAAGCCGGTAAACCCACATGGGATTTACCGGCTTTTATAATTTGTTATCAATCACCCTGTGGAATAATGGCAGAGATATGTTCAAAGTTGAGGTACACTTCTTCTAACTCATTACCATCTTTATCCTTGATCTCGACCTTGTCGAGAACATCATTAGGGGTAATTGATTCAGCTTCTATCGTTTCTGTAACGCCACTTTCGAAAATGATTTTGTATTCCATTTTACGAAAATTTAGATGCGAATTAGAAACTATTATTCTTTAGAGCTATTCTCCTTTTCTTCAGTATGTTCTTCTTTAGAGTCCTCGCTTTCGCTGGCTTCGGTCTCTTCGTTAGTTTGCTCTTCATCTTCGCCGGCTTGCTTTTTATCCTTATCTAAGCTGCCATTGAGCCATTCCATAACTTCTTTACCGGGCACCTCTTCACGATCAATAAGTTCATCAGCCAGTCGGTCAAGGATTTCTCTGTTTTCTGTAATTGCTTCGATAGCACGATCGTAAGCCTCTACGAGAATACGTTGAACTTCTTGGTCCACTTTTTGAGCAGTACTTTCACTATACTCTTTGGGATTACCCATCTGTTCACCGAGGAAAACCTGTTCGCGCTGGCTCCCGAAGGCAATGTTGTTAAACTCTTCACTCATTCCCCAGTCAAGAACCATTTTGCGGGCCAATTGGCGAATCTGTTTGAGGTCATTTTCTGCACCACTGGTAGCGGTATCAAAAATGAGGTTTTCGGCAGCACGCCCCCCCATCATAACAGCCATGCGATCAAGCATATATTTCTTTTCGTACAGGAGTTTCTCTTTTTCTGGCAGTTGCATGGTAACGCCCATTGCCTTACCACGTGGTATTACGGTAACTTTATGGATCGGATCGGCATTAGGCAGTACGGCAGCAACAATAGCATGTCCTGCTTCGTGGTATGCTAATAGCTTCTTCTCATGGTCAGAAAGTCTGATTCCTTCGCGCTTGAGACCCATCATAACTTTATCACGGGCCTGATCGATATCTTGTTGCTCAACTGCTTTGCGTTTGTGACGGGCAGCAATAAGGGCAGCCTCATTCAGTAAGTTCTGGAGATCAGCACCACTAAACCCGGGTGTTGATCGGGCAATTTCTTCGAGATTAACTTCATCAGAAAGTTTCTTGTTTTCTGCGTGGATCTCCAGAATCTGTTCACGATGTTCTTGTGTGGGCAAGTGTACAGTAATTTGGCGATCAAAACGCCCGGGGCGTAGCAGTGCCTTATCAAGAATATCGGGACGGTTAGTAGCGCCCATTACTACAACGCCTGCATTAGGTTCAAAACCATCAAGCTCAGAAAGCAATTGGTTAAGCGTTTGTTCACGTTCGTCATGTCCACCGCCCAGTCCGGCACCACGCTTACGACCGATAGAGTCAATTTCATCAATAAAGATGATAGCCGGAGATTTTTCCTTAGCCTTTTCAAACATATCACGCACTCGCTTGGCTCCAACACCAACAAACATCTCCATAAAATCAGAGCCGGTGATGGTGTAGTATGGTACGCCTGCTTCTCCTGCTACAGCACGAGCCAGTAATGTTTTACCGGTACCAGGAGGACCCACCATGAGTACTCCTTTTGGAATTTCGCCACCGAGAGAATCAAATTTATCGGGATTCTTTAAAAAGCTGATAATTTCTTGTAGCTCCGTTTTGGCCCCTTTTAGTCCGGCAACGTCGTCAAAGGTGGTGTTTACTTTTTCTGCATCTTGTAGTTTGGCTTTACTCTCACCAATCTGAAACATGTTTTGACCCTGCATTTTCATCTGTCGGAAAAATTGCAGGCCAATAAGAACTAAAAAAGCAAGAGGTATACCCCACAGCAGAACGGTCCACCAGTTGAAATCACTTTTGGGAAGTGTTTGAACTTGCACTCCATGCTCTTCGAGCATCGTTAGAAGCTTTTCATCACCAAATGAGGGCAAGTAGGTTATAAAGCTGTTATAGCGAGTAGTGTCATTTTCGGAAGCTTTGAGGGCCGTACGCTGTTTAAGTTTCCCCTCAACTTGTTCACCTCGAATAGTGACCTTTCGAACATTGTTATCTTGGATCTGTGTTCGAAATTCACTGTAATCAATGATGGGAGGACCTCCTAGAAAGCCGCCACTTTGGGAGCTGAAGAGCCAAAATCCGAGGAGGGCAGCTATAACGATCCAATAAAAAGTATACTGGTGTTTTCCGCCGGGACCTTGAATTCCCTTGTTCTTTTTAGAGTCTTTGTTCTTCTTCTGTTGGTTCTTTTTCTCAGACATAAAGTGTATTTAAATGAGATCCGATAACGTTGGATAAATTCATAACAAGTTAACGAAAGTTATCGGGCAAGACATTCCATTAACAATAAATAAATTATAGCAAAAAAGCCTCTGAGGCTATCAACCAGCAGAGGCTTAAGAGAGAGATTCTTTACATAATTGTGAGTCGGGAGGGGATCGAACCCACGACCCACGCCTTAAAAGGGCGTTGCTCTACCATCTGAGCTACCGACTCTTGGGTTAAAAACGAGAGTCCAAATATACAGGTTTCATGCAGTTAATTTCAAGAAAAAAATAACAAAATTTTATTATCCCTTTACTAGGCTCTTAACACAGGATAAGCAAGTTAGTTTGATCAAAAAAATTAATACCTTATGAGGCATTGAGTTAATAATTTAAAATCGGAATCTTGCAAGAAGAGAAAGTAAACGACGTTTTTATCTATCCCATCTGTATTCCTACTCCTTTTGCAGTGGGAGATGTGTTTTGCTATTTAATTAAAGATGAAAAAAATGTATTGGTTGATACCGGTCATTATTCCCCGGATGCTCTGACCATCATAGAAAAAAAGTTGGGAGAATATGACATTACTGTGCGTGATCTTGATGAAATCTGGTTAACCCACGGTCATCCCGATCATTATGGACAAGCATCTTTCTTGGCTGAGCGGTCAGGGGCGGTGATATACGGGCATTCTAAAGAGCGTCAAAATTTTGCAACCAACAATAACAGCGAACTGTTTAAGGCATTTTTTGAGCGCCATAATATCCCATCTATGCTTACGGTAAAAATGATTGAGCAATTGGAGTGGCTAAAACAGTATCAACAACCCATTGAGCCAGAATGGGTTGGCGCCGGTGATAAATTGAGTAGTGGTACTTTGGAGGCGACGGTTCAGCTGACCCCCGGCCATGCTCCAGGGCATGTAACATTTGTATTGGGTGAGAACCTTTTTTTAAGTGGGGATCTTCTTTTGGAACATATCAGTACGAATGCTCTTATCAATTTTGATGCCGAAAGCGGCGAAAGAAACAAAAGCTTGCTGCAGTATCGCGAATCCTTGCAGTGGATGCGAGAGCAGCAGGGAGTGGTGTTGCCGGGGCATGGCAAAAAGATTAACGATATTAAGAAAGTAGCAGATCATCACCTTTCGGAACATCAGGAGCGATATCAAGAAATAATAGAACTGATTGATAAACAGCCGATGAACTTGATGGAGCTTTCTCATACAATGTTTCCCAAACCGATAGAAGAAGGAGCTATTTTCTTAGTATTGTCAGAAATATTAGGATATTTAGATTGGGGTGTTGAGGAAAAGCGAATTGCACTGGAACCTGATAAAATGGAGTATCACAAGATTTGAGCATTCAGAATTAGGAATTGCGAATTTAGAATTTGATAATTGAATGAGCTATAACAACATTTCGATAAACAGTAATCCATAACGATAAAACAATATGGCTACAATATTCACCAAAATTATTGAGGGCGATATTCCATGTCATAAAGTGGCAGAAACAGAAGAGCATATAGCTTTTCTGGATATCAATCCTATTGCAGAAGGGCATACGTTGGTGGTTCCTAAAAAGGAGGTTGATTACTTTTTTGATCTGCCGGATACTCTGATGCAACAAACAATGGATGTTTCCAAAACGATTGCCAAAGGCATTGACGATGCGTTAAATCCCCTGCGGACAGGAGTTATTGTGCAAGGGCTGGAAGTGCCGCATGCGCATGTCCATTTGGTGCCGCTTTATAAAGAGACCCAAGTGATGGCGTTGGGGCATAACGTTAATGTAGAAGAAGACCGGATGCTCGAAATAAAAAAACAAATTGCAGCGAGAGTAGATTTATGAAGTTATCGATTCTAAATGGTCCCAACCTGAATATGCTGGGTAAGCGCGATCCTGAACAATATGGTAAAGAGACGCTTAAAGATATTGAGCAGCTTCTTATTGATCGTTTCGCCGATCATGAAATGGTTTTCTTTCAGAGTAATTTGGAAGGACAACTTGTTGAGGTTATCCAGTCCTTGGTAGAGTCTGATGTGGATGGGCTTATCGTCAACTTTGGAGGCTATTCGCATACTTCGGTAGCAATTCGCGATGCCCTGGCTCTACTCGAAATTCCTATTGTAGAAGTACATCTGTCAAATATCCATGCCCGTGAAGAATTTCGGGAAAAGACGCTTACCGGTTCCGTAGCTAATGGTATCATTACCGGCTTAGGCAAACAAAGTTATGTGCTGGGCGTACATGCTGTTGAACAATTAATACGAGATGCCTGATGGATTATTACCAACCTGTATATCGTTTTTAAAGCTGCCAAACTAATCCCAATTGAAGAAACTTAAAGAATTATTTTCAGATAGTCTGGTCTATGGCATTAGTAATGTGCTGGCGCGATTTATCGGTTATCTGTTGGTTCCACTGCATACGGGGGCTTTTCTACCCTCGCAATATGGGGTTGTGAGCCTGGTATATGCTGGTCTCGCCTTCCTGAATGTTGTTTTTACCTTTGGTATGGAATCGGGCTACTTGCGATATGCCAAAGACCGTGATAAGGCCAAAGATATCTTTACCACCCTGCAGATGGGATTGGGGGCCCTTTCCACGCTGTTAGTAATATTATTGATGTTACTGGCACCGCTTATTATGCCAACGATGAACCTGGTTGAAACAGGGCATGAGAATCTCTTTTGGCTGATGCTCGGTATCCTTTGGTTCGATACGATGGTGCTGGTTCCCTTTGCTGAGTTGCGTCTTGATCGACGCAAATGGCTCTTTGCCCTCTTAAAAACTGGCAATATCGTGGTTAATGTGGGGCTTCAGTTTTACCTGATTTTGGAACTCAACTGGGGTATCGATTCTGTTTTCTTTGCCAGCTTTCTGGCATCAGCAATAACAGCTCTGGTGATTTGGATGGTCACAGCCGATATGTTTTTTGGTCGTTGGGATACGCCCATATTACGGAAAGCCCTGGAATTTGGGATCCCCTTTATTCCGGCTGGCCTCGGATTTGTTATTAATGAAATGCTCGATCGCTTTTTCTTGGGTAACTATATGTCGCAGGAGACAGTAACCCAGCTATATGGGCCCGAATTGGTACCCGACGATATTGTAGGAATATATAGTGCCTGTTATAAACTTTCGGTCTTTATGTTGTTGCTGGTGCAGATGTTTCGCATGGCTTGGCAGCCCTTCTTTTTACGTAATGCTGATGACCCGGAAGCCCCGGGATTATTCAAAGACGTTTTTCGCTACTACAATGCCATAGCAGGTATCTGTTTCTTGATTGTAGCTCTTTTTGCCGAATATATTGTTCAGATAAAAGTACCGTTAATGGATGCATATATTGTTGGCAAGCAGTATTGGGCCGGACTCAGTATTGTGCCGGTCCTGTTGGGAGCCTACTGGTTTCATGGTTGGTATATGAATTTTACAGCAGGAATCTTCATTAAAGAAAAAACAAAAATACTGCCCGTTATTACCTTGGTTGGGGCAGGGATTACAATTTTGGCTAACCTCTTCTTAATCCCGGTTTATGGCATGATGGGGTCTGCTACTGCCACGCTCATTAGCTATGGTGTTATGGCGATGTTCTTATACTACAAAAGTACACAGGTATATCCGGTTAACTATCAGATTATTCGTACATCTTTAATGATGGGTATTGCTGCAGCCGCAATTTATTTTCTGCCGATGGCAACAGAATGGTTCCAATCGGAATGGACAGGTCGCTTTATGATGTTATCATTAGGCAGTGCAGGAATACTTTTGTTATCGATTCCATGTTCAATCAGCACACGCTTATGGTTTTTGCATAATAGATAATTATTTTTTGGATCGCCATCCTGCTACTGACCAAAAATTATTTCGAAATAATTAAGGAATTATTAAGGGGTTATTATTATGGAAGGTAAAGTGGGTATTTATGTAGATGCGGTAAATGTAACAATGAATGGAGGCTTTGGGCTTCGATACGATATTCTACGGAAGTTTGCTTGTCGTGACGGTTCTATTCCTGCCCGAATGAATGTATATCTTGCCTATGATGAAGATCGGGCAGAAGAGGATGAATCGTATCGTAATAAAACAGCTCGTTTTAGCGAAGTACTTCGTGATTTTGAGTATAAAGTGATTGAGAGACCCGTTCAGTATTACGAGGATGAAGAGACCGAAGAGGTTATCACCCAATCTACTGTAGATATGGATATGGCAGTAGATATGTTGATGCAGGCCGATCATCTTGATAAGCTTATTTTACTTACCAACAATGCCAGCTATGAGAGCGTAGTGAATGCTGTACAGGATAAAGGCTTACGTGTTGAGGTTATTGGATTTGATGATATGGCTGAAGACCTTAAAAAAGCTGCCGATATGTATATCTCGGGTTATCTCATCCCGGGGTTGCTTCCCATTGAATCACCATATGCATGGGGCAAAACAGGTTCACGCGTACGGGGCGTATGTTATGACTTTTCACATAACGACGGTTACGGCTTCCTTCGATTCCTCGTGAAGATGAATGAAAACTTGTGGATTACTGACTCCCGCTTTGACGAGTCTCCTTATAACACGGTATTTGCTCATATCTCACAGTTCGAAGAAAACTTCGATACCAGTTTTCTGCCGAGTCGTGACCTCATTTTTGAATTTGACCTGGTCGAAAATGATAAGGGGTTGGTAGCCGAAGATATTGTCTTAGTGTCGGCCCCCTAATTGTCGGCCGGGAGCTTCATTTTCTTGACCATAAGGGAGCTCTTGTTTCATAAGTTATAGATTGTAAAACAGGTCAATAGAGCTTTTTTGTTAGGCTGGATTATCCGGACTTTATTGTGGGTTAGTATATTTCTAAGCAATATTAAAATAGTATTTAAGACTATTTTATCTTAAATTAAGGGCTGTGCCTCTAGCCTTTGCCGGAGGTAGAGGTAGATGAGTTTTTTAAAAATGATATAAAAAGAATAATCACTATGGAAAGTATAAAGATTGCGCAACAGGCCCCGCTAAATCACATGCGCCAGTTTATGGCGGAATTGGAATTGGATGAAGAAAACTTTGAATTCTATGGCAAATATACCGGTAAAATACGGTTAAACGTCATGGAAAAATTTAAAAATCGCCCGGATGGCAAACTGATTTTGGTTACAGCCATGACTCCGACTCCGGCCGGTGAAGGAAAAACGCTGACATCGATAGGATTAGGGCAGGGATTACAAAAAATTGGTAAAAAATCACTTATCACGTTGCGAGAGCCCTCACTGGGACCGGTATTCGGAATCAAAGGAGGAGCCGCCGGTGGTGGGTATTCTCAGGTTATCCCCATGGAACGTATTAACCTTCATTTTAATGGAGATATCCATGCCCTTTCGACAGCCCACAACCTCTTGGCTGCGATGGTTGACAACCACATTTATAAAGGTAACGAGTTAGATATTGATGTTACTAATGAATTATGGGATCGCGCGATGGATATGAATGATAGAGCGCTACGCAATACGGTAGTAGGCCTGGGGGGAAGAGTGAATGGCATCCCTCGAGAATGCAGTTTTTTAATAACTGCAGCATCAGAGATTATGGCTATATTGGCTCTTGCCACTTCCAGAACTGATTTAAAAGAACGACTCGGTGATATTGTGGTTGGGTATAAACGTTCCGGTCAGGCGGTAAGAGCCCGTGATCTGGGAGCCCATAAAGCTATGGCCATGGTATTAAATGAGGCGATCATGCCTAATTTGGTACAGACATTAGAGCATGTACCTACGCTTATTCATGCGGGGCCTTTTGCCAATATTGCCCATGGCACTAGTAGTATCATAGCCAATAAGATTGGTTTAAAGCTGGCCGATTACGTAGTGACAGAAGCCGGTTTTGGAGCTGATTTAGGAGCCGAGAAATTTTTTGACATCGTATGCCGATCTTCTGACATCTGGCCTTCGGCCGTTGTACTTGTTGCTACCTGTCGTGCTATTAAGTATCACGGCGGTTTATCTGTAGATGAGGCTCAAAATGGATATAAAGACCCCAAGATTTTTGAAAAGGGTTTGGAAAATCTCAGAGCCCATATTAAGAATATGAAAAAGTTTGATGTGCCACTCGTAGTTGCCGTCAACAGATTTGAAGGAGACCGACAGGAAGATATCGATAAAATTATTGAAACCTGTGAGGAGTTGGGGGTAAAATGTGCTTCACATGATGGTTTTGCAAAAGGAGGAGAAGGTGTCACAGAACTCGCCCATATAACAGCGGCTCTTGCTGATGGTAATCCCACCCCTTCAAAAGTAACGCTTTATGATCTGGAAGAGCCTGTAGAAGAGAAAGTGCAAAAAGTGGCTACAGAAATATATGGTGCTGATGACATCTATTTCGAAAAGAAAGCACTCAAAAACTTAGCTCGGTTTAAAGAGCTGGGTTATGGAGATCTTCCCATTTGTATTGCCAAAACCCAGTCATCCCTTTCCGATAATCCTAAATTGAAGGGGGCACCAAAGGATTTCACCTTAACTGTTACGGATGTGCAGTTATCGGCCGGTGCAAGGTTCTTGGTGATTATCTGTGGAAATATGATGCTGATGCCGGGACTACCCAAACGGCCGGCCGCCATGGATATGGATGTAAATGAGGACGGGGTGATTACCGGTTTGTTTTAGTTGGGAGTCAAAATAGATCCCGAAATAGACTAAAAGAAGAAAAGGACTCCGCTATGGTCTGCGGAGTCCTTTTCTCTTAAATGCAAGTAGTGAGGGCCTTATGTCCTCAATTTATTGCGATTTATTTATCCATCAGCAGACGGAACTCTTTAAGTACAGAGTGAACATGGTCGGCTGACTCATCTAAAAGTTCTTGTTCTTCATCGTTTAAGTCAACTTCTATTATTTCTTTAATTCCGCCCTCTCCAAGCTTAACCGGAACTCCGAGAAACAGGTCTTCTTGGCCATACTCGCCGTTTAAGTGGGCTGCGCATGGGAAAACACGATCTTGATCGAGCACAATGGCTTCTACCATTTGTGCGGCAGCAGCACCGGGAGCGTACCATGCAGAGGTTCCCATTAGGTTGACGAGTTCACCTCCGCCACCTTTGGTACGTTCTACAATTTCTTCAAGCTTTTCATCGTCAATGAACTGCTTGATAGGCATTCCGCAAACAGTGGTAAAGCGAGGCAAAGGTACCATCGTATCGCCATGGCCACCGAGCAGCAACGCCTGAATATCTTTCGGGGAGACGTTGATCTCTTCTGCTAAGAAAGAACGGTAGCGTGCCGTATCAAGAATACCGGCCATTCCCATTACTCTGCTAGAGTCGAAACCACTGGTTTCGAGTGCAACCTGTGCCATCACATCAAGCGGGTTGGAAACAATAATCAATATTGTATTGGGAGAATGCTCAACAAGATTGCTAACAACATCCTGTACGATATTCGCATTGGTTTCAAGCAGATCGTCTCGACTCATTCCCGGTCTTCGAGGAACACCAGCCGTAATGACACAAACATCAGAACCGGCAGTATCTTCATAATCAACGGTCCCGGTCAGTTTGGTATCAAATTTATGGATAGGTGATGATTCCCACTGGTCAAGTGCTCGACCTTTAGAGGGATAAATCTTTTCACCATTATGTTCCTGCACAATATCAACCATAACAACTTCTTTGGCGAAATCGCGCTGTGCAACTGACAAGGATACGGTAGAGCCGACATTACCTCCGGCACCGACTACTGTTACTTTCATGATACTAATAGTTTTAGGGATTAAAAATTCACCTCAAAGATAAGGCGATTATTGTTGAATATCAGCCGCGAGAGTTAAATAAGTGTGGGATCTTTGCGTGTTGAAATGCATAGTGGTAAAGTTCGATGTTTTTGGTGATGAGCTTTATTACTGTTCTTACTTATTCCGGTCAATTATACTTTAGAATATCTCTGGGATAAAGAAACTAGAAGTTCGAAACTGGAAGTTAGATAAGGGAAGTTGGTTTTTAAATGATTTGCCAAGTAAGAATATGGAATTAATTATTTTAGCAGTGATGAAATTTTTAACCCCTAATCTCTATTCCGTGAATCCATACCCCACATGAGTTTATGGCGGAGGGTATCAAAATAGCTTTGTTCCGGCAGTTCAATTAGGTTAATGGTAAAGTTGGACCGGCGAATAGCTACCTCGAAAGGATAGGAATCAATCTCTTTGATGCGCCCATCATACGAAAAAAGTACTTCATGATCTTGTTCGTTGACTCGTATTTTCAACGATTTGTTGGATGGTAGTACCAAGGGACGAGTGGTGAGCGTATGTGGGTTGATGGGGTTGAGTACCATCACATCTGTATTAGGCATAACAATAGGTCCGTTAGAAGAGAGGTTATAAGCCGTAGACCCGGTGGGGGATGCAACTATTAACCCATCAGCCCAATAATCATTGATGAACATGTCATCATACTCAGCATGGACTTTTACCATCGAGGTTGAGTCCTTTTTAGAAAACAAAAACTCATTAAGCGCATGATAAATAGTTCCTTCTTGGTCTTCGGCTTCTAGTAGGTAACGTTTATCTATTCGATATTTTCCGTCTAGCAAGGAGTGCAGGGCTTTGGGCAACTGCTCTTTTTGCGTATATGCCATAAACCCCAGACGTCCGCTATTAACACCTAAAATTGGTTTTGGAATGTTTTTCATCAACCTTGCGGTATATAGCATTGTGCCGTCACCACCAATGGCAATAATAATATCAGCTTGATCAATAGCTTGCTGCTCGTTTTCTACTACAATAGCTGAGGGGTGCTCGTCTCCATTATATAGTTCTTGCAATTCTTCACAGAAAATGACGTCTACCGCCTTATGGTCATCCGCCCAGTTGAGCAGTTCAATAAACGGCTTTTTGACAGAATATTTTTGAGGGTTTGCAATTACGGCAAATTTCATATTTTCAATCACATATTTTCTGCAGCAGGCAGTGTTACATTCCGAAGGTTAAACCACCAAGGATACTGATTGAAATGGAGTTGTTCAATTTCATTACGCACTAATGCCAGTTGATCTATGGAAAATTGAAATATTGGTTCATAGTTGCTCCACTGGCTGTCTGGTATAAGTGGATAGCTCTTGGTAAGGAATAGTCCGGTTTTACGGCTTGGAGCTCGGTGTTGAATCATCTTTAGGGATCCGTTTTCTTTGCTAAGGGCTTCCGATAAGCTGCCCAGATACGTACGTATAAAAGGATCATCAGAATACATAGCGTAGATTGGGGGTAACTGAGATGGCGAAGTGGTTTTTGGCCTTGTGGTATCTACAACAGTTGAAGTGATATATTCATCCGGAAGAGAACGGAAAAAACTGATTGAATCAGAGGAGGAAATACGCCTGACTTTAGCAGCTTCGTCTTTAGAAATAGTACTGTGAGCATTCCATCGGAGCGTATAGGTCGTGGCTCCCCCTTTATATAGGTTATACAGGTTGGTATAAGAACTTTGTAAGGTGTTGTCGGAATTTAAGAGACTATTAATCAACTGTGGTCCCAATTGAGGGATCAGATGCAGATTTCCAGTACTCATCGATTTAAAAAGATCCTGCTCATTAGAATGGCTAGTAATATCTACCCTATTAAGTTTTATACTGTTAGCATCATAATAATCATTAAACTTAGAGAAAATGTATGTTGAGTCAGAAGGTTGTTTCGAAAAATTAAAGGGACCTGTACCAACAGGAGAGAAGTCCTTGAGTTCTTCGCCTACTGCTTCTTCGGGATAGATAACGGCATAAGGAGTAGCTAGTTTTTTTAAAAACTGAGGATCCTTCTGTTCTAGTTTAAAAACGATGGTTTCTTGATTTGGGACGGAGATCCCGGAAATGTCATTAATGTTGCGTTTTTCGGGGTTGTATACCATGCGTTGTTCTTGGAAGTACGGTTCAAACCCTCGAATATTCATAAAAAGCTGTGCAGCCCGGGGAGGTACCTCTGCTTTGGCCATTCGGTTAAAGTTATATTTAACATCATGGGCTGTAAGTCGGCGTCCTGTACCGGTGCTGAAAACCTCACTGTCTTGGTAAAATATGTCGGGTCTTAATTTGAAGGTATAACGAAGAGAATCGTCACTTACAGTCCAGCTTTCAGCAATGCCAGAAGCTACGTCGCCATTGGTATTGAGACGAACAAGGCCTTCGTATACTAACTGTGTAGCCTGCATTGAGACCGTATTGTCGGCAAAAAGAGGATCTAAAGAATAGATTTTTTGATCATCTCCAATGACAAGTTTGCGAAATCCAGCTTCATTTTCATTGGCACCCTCTGTACCGGTGGTGTCTGTAGCAATTGCTGTTGGACTGTCATTTACAATTACCGTTTCAGTTTGCTTACATCCTATTATGATGAAAAGAGCTAAAAAAACAACGAACAGTTTATTGCGCAGAATTAATGATTTCATATGAGGCACCTTTTTGTTTGTAATAGTTTTGCCGGCACTTAATTTTTTGAACCTTTTAATCCTTTGATACCTTTGATCGCTTTTTCATCAAGCAAGTTGGTATCATAGGACCGAATACGCCCTATTTTTTTCTGATGACGATCTTGTGCAATTTCGATTAAATTTAGCATTAATTCTTTCATATTCATTCCACTTTCTTCCCACAGGTAATAAGAAAATGAGCCCGGGATGGTATTTATTTCGTTAAAATAGATCTCTTCTGTGTCTTCATTGATCAGGAAATCGAGTCTAGCCACACCACTGGCCCGAAAAACTCTAAAGATCTGCTTGGAAAGAGATTGGATCTCTTCGGTCATTGTATCAGAGATATCAGCGGGAATTACCCGATCGGCAGAAGCCATCCCTTTTTGCCCCCCTTCAGTTTGATATTTGTCTTCAAAAGAGAGTGTTTCTTCTTGCCCCAGTGGACGTTCACAGACGCTGGTTTGTAGCTCCTCGGTGGTGCCAAGTACAGAGCAGTTGATCTCCATGAGAGGTGTCACTGCTTTCTCTACCATCAGATTATTATCGTACCGAAAGGCCATTTCTATGGCTTTGATAAGGGCTTGTTCGTCTTCCGCTTTTGTCACACCGATGCTGCTCCCCAGGGTAGTGGGTTTTACGATTACGGGATATCCCAGTTGCTTGGCATAATGCAGCACGGTTTGTTGATCGTTCTCCCACTCTTTTTCAAATAAATCAAATTCGTCAACAACGGGTAGGTTATGAGCACGACATAGCTCTTTCGCTTTAACTTTGTCCATGCCAATGCTAGAGGCAAAAACACCGCTGCCGGCATAGGGAATGTTATATGTTTCGCAGGTGCCCTGGAACGATCCGTTTTCCCCTTCAGAGCCATGAAAGGCCGGTATTACAGCGTGGATTGGATACTCCTCGGGACTACCGAAGAAGCTCTTTTTTTCAGTTTCCAGAAGAATAGCTTTCCCAAGCTCATTATGAGAAAAAGTGCAATCAGTAGCCTGTTTACGGAGCTGGTCAAGATCCTGATAATTTTCGAGCTCCAACAGGGGTGTCCCTGTTAACCAGCGCCCCGATTTGGTAATATATAAAGGGATGAGATTAAACCTACTCTCTTTTAGGGATGCAATAACCTGCATGGCAGAGAGCACCGATACTTCATGTTCGGGTGAGACACCGCCAAAGGCTACGACAATATTTTTTGAACTCATAAAACAGTCTGAAATTTATGGTTACCAATCGCTTTAATGATAATAAAAGATCACCTCAGATGTGATAATGAAAGTGGACTATTTATTGAAGGAATAATGCGTGACTCATGATGATTGAAAGTTGTAAACGTTAATAATTAGTTGGCCATTATATTCTAACCATTAAGGCACTGAGGTCATGTATTTACTTAACCATCGAATTGATAACTGCTTATTGATAGGTACTTTGTCGGGCTTTACATGAGTTTTTCCTACTTGTTTTGAGATAGGTAGAATACTAGAAAAAATAAACGGCAGATCCTGAAACAAGTTCAGGATCTCGGTACAAAAGGGATATCGAATAAAGCTAATAAAAAAGGCACGAGCCTGGGACCCGTGCCTATGGAAACTCCAAAATGTAATTAGCAGATACTACTTTTGTTGGGCCATATAATAGAGTTGTATAACTCGAAGCTCATCATACCCTACTGTTTTGTCGAGCTTGTTATAAATAGGACGCAGCATATGTGGAGCTATTTCATCAAAGACTTCCAGTACCTTATTCCTTTTGCGGGTTGAAAGTGATGAAGCTTTGACGATGCCCTCGGGACGTAACTCATTACCATCTTCTAAATATGTTTTAAGATGTTTAATAATAGTCACGTTTTTAACCCCATACTGCTCAGCAAGGTGTTCAACTGATTTACCCTCATTAAATGATTCGCCAATTCGTTGGTACTTCTCCTTCTTAGAAAGCTCTTCTTTCTTTTCTTTTAGTACCTTTTCTTGTTCCTCGATCTCATTTTCTGCACAGTATTTGCGAATGATCTTGAGGAAATCCATTCCATATTTTTTCTTCTTGACCGTTCCCACTCCATAAATTGGAATAAGATTATCGGTAGACTGGGGGAAGTAATAGGCCATCTCCATGAGCGTAGTATCCGGGAAAATGGCATAGGGTGGAACAGCTTGTTCGTCGGCCAGCTCTTTTCGCTTATCACGAAGTTGCTCAAAGAGATCTTTTTCATAATTCTTTTCAACTTCAGAAGATGTGCGATCCATTGCTTGATCACCCACAACAGTATCTGAGCGGTCGAGAGCACCAAATACATTCTCTTTACCGTCGAGTACAGCACGAGCCTGATCGGTTAGTGATAGGGGACCGTGACTTTCATCTTGTTCCAGATATCCTTGGTGAACGAGCATGCGTCCCAGTAAGATCCATTGTTCTTTGGCCCACTCATTACCAATATTGTAGGTAGGGAGTTCAGCATGGCCATTTTCAAGTACCTTGTCTTTAGTAGATCCACGTAGGATATCGGCAATATAGTAGGCATCATATTGTTCGCCGGTGCGTACTGCGCAAGACAGAAATTTCTGTGCGTGTACTGTTAAATCTTCTACCTCGGCATCAATAGAGAGACAATTGTCGCACATGCCGCAGTTGTCGTTTTCATAGGTTTCGCCAAAGTATCCCATTAACGGAATACGCCTGCATTCATCCGTCTCCATGAACTTCAGCATATCTTTAAGGTGTTTCTCGGCGACTTTTTTCTCCGTACCTTCTTTTTGATTGATGAAGTATTGGATTTTTTGTTTATCGGATCGGCTGTATAGCACCAGGCAGTCGGCACGTAGGCCATCTCGGCCGGCACGTCCAATTTGCTGGTAATACGACTCGATGTTTTTGGGCAGATCATAATGCATAACAAACCGCACGTTGGGCTTGTCAATACCCATTCCAAATGCGATAGTCGCAACAATAATCTGAATATCATCGCGAATAAACATCTCTTGGTTTCGGTTTCGAAGCTTCTTCGAAAGTCCCGCATGATACGGCTTTACCGAGTGGCCTTCTTTCTTGAGCTCAACATAGAGTTCTTCTACCTGTTTTCGAGAAAAACAGTAGATAATCCCCGATTGCTTTTTCCGGGTATAGAGGAAATCCAGAGTTTGTTCCAGCGGATCTTCTTTATCGGCAACTTTAAGAAAAAGATTCTTCCTGTCGAAACTTGCTAGGAAGGTTTCGGAATCATCGAGCTTTAAAATGTCTTCAATGTCTTCCCGTACGCGAGGGGTTGCCGTAGCAGTAAGGGCCAAGCAGGTTGCATCGGGGAAATCTTTTCGAATTTCTGTAAGTTCACGATAATCGGGACGGAAATCGTGTCCCCACTCCGAAATACAATGTGCTTCATCAATGGTAAAGAGGTCGACATCTTGGGTTGCAAGGAGCTTTCTGGTTTTATCCATCATCAGTGTTTCGGGAGCCAGATACAACATCTTTATTTCTCCGTTTCGTACCCGATCAACGTTTCTCTGATATTCGTCAGGGCTCAAAGTACTGTTAAGGAAGATGGCAGGGATATCATACTGTTGTAGCTGTTCTACCTGGTCTTTCATTAACGAGATGAGTGGAGAGACAACGATGGTTAGCCCATCAAAAAGGAGGGCAGGTATCTGGTAGCAAAGAGATTTTCCGCCTCCTGTAGGCATGATGACTAATGCATCATCCTTATCTAGAACCTGTGAGATAACTTCTTCTTGCAGGGGCCGAAAATCTTCATATCCAAAAACGTTGTTTAATTTGTTACGTGCTTCTTTAATCATTGACTAGGTACAATAGTTTGAGATGTAGAACGGTTACCGAATTATTTTTTATTTAGACAATATAGTATACAATAAAAATGGCGAGTTAATTCGCTGTGACCGCAAAATTCAGTTTTCAAAATTCCATTAAATAAAAAGCTGGTTCCGTTACCAGTGGTAACAGAACCAGTAAAGATGTTATTTGCTAAGATATAGGTTTTTGAATTCGAACGGCTTTTTAAAGTGTTCGTCATTGAAATCTTCCATAAAGTAGATCGTTTCACCGGTAGATTTCATTTCAGGGCCTAACTCTTTTTTCACTTCGGGGAATTTGTCAAAGGGGAATACAGGTTCTTTGATAGCCCATTTTTCAAGAGATGATGTTAACTCTTGATCGTCAAAATCTTTGAGTTTAGCTCCCATCATTACTTTTACGGCTATTTTAGCTTCCGGACGACCTGTTGCTTTAGCAAGAAACGGAATGGTTCGTGTAGAACGAGGATTTGCTTCAAGTACATAGACTTTATCCCCCTTGATTGCATATTGGACATTCAGAAAACCTTGAATCTCCATATTGGCAGCAATTTTTTCGTGGTATTCCCGAATTTTATCCAGTGCTGTGTCACTAAGTGAATAGGTTGGAATTACGGCTGTAGAGTCTCCAGAGTGGACACCCGCAGGCTCAATATGCTGCATGATTCCCGCGATATGAAGCTCGTCGCCATCATATACGGCATCAACATCAACTTCTACTGCATCTTCCAGGAATTTATCGATTAGGAAGGCATTTTCGGGATGGGTTTTAAGGACCCGTTCGGTATAAAATTCAAGCTCATCTTCTTTAACGGCAATCCGCATTCCCTGTCCGCCAAGAACATAGCTTGGGCGAATCAGGACGGGGTAGCCAATCCGGTTTGCGATCTCAAGTGCTCCATCTACATCTTCCGCCGTTCCATAGGAAGGGAAAGGGATATCGAGCTTTTTGAGAAACTCGGAAAAGGACCCACGATCCTCGGCAAAATTGATCATTTCAAAATCGGTGCCGAAAATTTTAATTCCTTCTTCAACAAAACGTTTACCGAGCTTCAGCGCTGTTTGTCCACCCACCTGCAGGATAACGCCTTCAGGCTGTTCATGTTCATAGATATCCATAACACGTTCCCAGAATACAGGCTCAAAGTAGAGTTTATCGGCCGTGTCGAAGTCGGTGGAAACGGTTTCGGGATTACAGTTCACCATGATGGCTTCGTAGCCCATTTCCTGGGCTGCTTTAACAGCATGTACACAAGAGTAATCAAATTCGATACCCTGGCCAATACGGTTTGGACCGCTGCCCAGAATCATCACTTTTTTACGGTCGGTGACATTACTCTCATTTTCTCCATCATAGGCGGAGTAGAAATAAGGGGTCTCTGCAGGAAATTCTGCGGCACAGGTATCTACAACCTTAAATGAGGGTTTGAGGTCAAACTCTTTACGTTTTGCACGCACCGCATTTTCAGTAACCTTTTCATCGCCTTGGCTTAGCAGCCAGGCAATCTGTTCGTCTCCGAAACCGGCCTGCTTAAGCTCAAAGAGATCTTCTTTGGTAATGTTATCAAGTGTTTGGCCTTCGGTTCTGTTTTCGAGCGAGACCATATATCGAATCTGCTGCAAGAACCAGGGATCCACTTTTGTAATATCTGCAATTTCTTCTACCGAAGCGCCCAGTTTAAAGGCATTTCGGATATTTAACATGCGATCCCAGTATGGTTTTTTGAGCCGGTCTCGAACTTCTTTGCGGTCGAGCTCATTATAGCCGTCAGCACCCAATCCGGAGCGTCCAATCTCCAGCGATTGATACGCTTTATTGAGGGCCTCGGGGAAGTTACGCCCGATAGACATCACTTCACCTACTGCTTTCATCTGGGTTGTAAGCTCTTCATCAACGTTGGGGAACTTCTCAAAGTTAAATCGTGGAGCCTTTACAATGACATAGTCGATTGAAGGTTCGAAGCAAGCGGAAGTATTTCCGGTAATAGGATTATCGAGCTCGTCGAGATTGTATCCTACTGCCAGCTTGGTAGCAATTTTGGCAATCGGGTACCCTGTTGCCTTAGATGCAAGGGCTGAGGATCGACTCACCCGCGGGTTAATCTCAATAGCCACAAAACGATCGCTTCCCGGTTCTACTGCAAACTGCACGTTACACCCCCCTGCAAAGGTACCAATCGAACGCATCATCTTAATGGCAGCATCACGAAGCATCTGGAACTGTTTGTCAGTTAACGTCTGTGATGGGGCTACCGTCACAGAGTCGCCGGTGTGTACTCCCATTGGGTCGACATTTTCGACGGTACAGATAATAACAACATTGTCGTTGGGGTCGCGAAGCAGTTCAAGCTCGTACTCTTTCCATCCAAATATAGATTCTTCGATAAGTACCCGGTGAACAGGGCTCATCTCCAGGCCGCGCATTACTTTGCGCTCAAACTCATCTTCCGACCATACGATACCGCCCCCGGCACCGCCCATGGTAAAGGAAGGACGAATCACGATAGGCAGTCCGCCAAGTTCTTCGGTAATCTCTTTAGCTTCAAGTAAAGATTCGGCAGCACGACTGCGACACTGGGGGATGTCGATCTCCTCCATCAGGTCGCGAAACTCCTGGCGATCTTCGGTGATATCTACGGCGTCAATGTCGACCCCGATAATTTTAATATCACGTTCACTCCAGTAGTTTTCGTGTTGTAAATCTCTTGTAAGGTTAAGACCGGTTTGGCCACCCATAGTAGGCAGTACAGCATCCGGTTTTTCTTTCTCAACAATCTCTTTGATAGATTCAATGGTAAGAGGCTTTAGATAGATCTCATCTGCCATCATAGGATCCGTCATAATGGTAGCAGGATTTGAGTTGATAAGAACAACCTCGTATCCATCATCCATAAGTGATTTGCACGCCTGTGATCCTGAGTAGTCAAATTCACAAGCTTGTCCAATTATGATGGGGCCGGAGCCAATAATAAGAATTTTTTCTATGTCGTCGCGTCGTGGCATTCTGTGTAGTGTTGAGTTTTTTAGAAAGTTTATTCTGGATATAATCAGCTGATATGCCAAAACAGTACAATAGAAAGCTGCTTTAGCTATCATTCAGGTGCTTAAACGTCAGACTGGTTCTTGCTTTCCTTCTTTAATCATGTCAATGAACTGGTCAAAGAGATAACGCGAGTCGTGCGGACCAGGTGAGGCTTCTGGGTGGTATTGTACCGACATACCCGGGAAGTTTTTAAAACGCAACCCTTCGATGGTATCATCATTAAGGTTTACATGAGTGACTTCCACCTTGTCTTCATCGAGGTCATCTTCATCTACCGCAAAGCCATGATTTTGTGTAGTAATTTCTACAAGTCCGGTTTCTTTATTCTTTACCGGGTGGTTAGCTCCACGGTGACCTACAAACATCTTTTTTGTGGCAATACCTTCGGAGAGAGCCATTAGTTGGTGCCCCAGGCAGATCCCAAATAATGGTTTACCTGTACTTTTAGCGTAGTTTACTATGTCTAAGGCATATGCGCTTGTTGCATCGGGATCTCCGGGACCATTGCTAAAGAAGAATCCATCGGGATTCCATTGTTTAAGCTCGTCTATATAATCACCTTTAGCAGGAAATACGCGCAGTGTACAACCACGGTCCACAAAGTTATCGATTATACTCTGTTTAATACCATAGTCGAAAGCGGCAACTTTGAACGGTCCGTCGCTGTGTACTGTGCCCGGTTCTTGGCGGGTTACTTTAGTAGCTAGTTCGAGGCCAACCATATCATCCCAATTTTGTGCTTTCTCAACGAGTTTATCTTCATCGAGTTCAGTGGAGGAGATAACGGCGTTCATCACGCCTTTAGAACGGATATGGCGTACCAACTTTCGGGTGTCTATGCCGCTGATACCTACTACTTCGTTGCGTTCTAAGTACTCTTGTAGGTTGCCATCGGCCTGTGGGTTACTATGTTCCCAGGAAAATGAACGGACAATAAGTCCTGAGATCATGACTTTTCTGGCTTCATCGTCGCGACTCATCGTGCCGTAATTTCCGATGTGTGGGTAGGTCATCATCATGAGCTGACCATAATAACTGGGATCGGTGAAAATTTCTTGGTAGCCCACCATACTGGTATTGAAGCAAAGTTCGCCGCCAGTGGTACCTTTTTGGCCAATGGCAAAACCGTGTTCAACGGTTCCATCAGATAGGGCAATGATAGCTTTATCTCTGGGATACTGAGACATATCGAGAGGGGTCGTGTTTTGAGAGGTTAAAATTCAGATATAAAAAAAATCCGACAACGAATGCGAAGCCGGACTTAAAAAAAGGGAATGGAATGCGCGGTATCTGGAGCCAGCCAGATATGTGTTCATATTTTTTGAGGCAGTGTCTTCTGCCGTACGTATTTGTAGATCCTTCGTTAAAGATCAAATGAATTTAATTTGGTGTGCGTCATTTTTTGTGCGTGCCGGCCCTTTTCCAGCGCAAAACTGTACAAAGATACGAATCCGATTATTTTTTTTCAACGATAATTTATCTTTTTGTATTTCTACTGAGATTGATGGCTTTGAATAATGAAATCTTTGTTCCATTTGTCATACGAAACTGACAGATTGTTGGGTTTGCAGCAGATTTGGCAATCTTCAATATACTTTTGAGTCTTGCCTTGAGATGGGTCAATAATGGTATGATTAACCTCTCCACAATAAGCACAATGGAATGTCGAGTTTTGTGATTCTTCAGGTTGTCTCATGTTATGAGAGTTGAGTATTAGGTTTTTTGATTTAAGAGTAGTTAGGTCCTTAGGTATTGAACTCACTCTACATGACATAACAAATTATGACTTGAAAAAATCCAACCTGCCCATGTTTTTTATAGTTTTAAACTTGCGGAATGGATAAACTGCAATAATTGAAAGAAAAAACTGACTACCTTTTTGTTTTATGCCAGGTCTCAGAAAAGTAATACCCGGTTAAGGTGGTAAGTGCTCCTGCTAATCCTCCTATTGCAACAGTACCGATAATAGCTAGCCATGGTTGAGGTAGACTAAAGATGTTAGCTATTCGTTCAGCTAGTATTCCGTTGCCATTGATATGGGCAATCAGTGATTGTAAAAGCCAAAGTCCGCCAATTCCCAGGAATCCATAACCAAAAGAGTGTCGGCCTGATTTGCCAAGCAAGGCGCCCAGTACCAGGCCCGATATAGCCAGTGACCACCAAGGGAAAACAAGACTTAATAACCAAGCCGTCAGGGCAAGAAAGAAAGCTAAAAGCATAGTATTAATTTAAAGTGATGGTATAGTGGAGAGAGTCAGACGCAGGGGGGCGTTGCTGCATAAACCAAAGTGGGAATAGTTCTCCGTTTTGCCACTCATCAACCATATTGTCATAATATTTTGAACCGGGATTACCGGACTGCCCGCCTGGATAAATGCCCCACCCTTTTATTTTAGGCCCTAATTGCACAACCATACGCCAAGAAGGGCCGTGGCTGCCACGTATGGCATTTACCGATTCTCCACCACCGTCGGTGAATACATTCTCGCGGCCCAGGCCGGGTAAGCGACCGACATGTTCAATATCAGTATTGTTGACATACCCCCATTGCCAATTATCACCCATATCGCCGTATCTGTTTTGAAGACCTGATATTGCTTGGTTAAAAGCTTGATTGATTAACTCCTTGAGCGTTTCTTTTTCCGGTGTATTCCTGTTGTCATACCATTGGCTGCTTGGGTTATTGAGTATAAATGTTGCCAGTTGGTCTCGGTTGGGCCATTCCAGTGGGATATCTGCTGTTGAGTATTCGTCATACCAAATTGCTTCGTAGAGTTCATCCCACCACGAGTCAAAAATAGACGGTGCAATGAGTTTTCCTTTATTATAGTAACGCCAGTTTGCCAATTTCTCTTCAGCTTTTTTGTGAAGCTGGGATGAGGTATCGGTATTTAAATGTTGTAATAGCGTTGGCAATATGTTCTTGGCATGATAGCTAAAAACATCCATCTGCAGCTGCTGCATATCTTTAGGTGTGATGTTGTCCATCGCTGCAAGTTGTTCATTTATTCGCCGCCCGCGTTCGTAAGGGGCAAAATTATCATCTAGGTAATACGGATAGGTGGAATCAGTGGGTTTCTGGTTAGCGGAGCTTATGAAACCACGGTCAGGGTTTTTGATATAGGGTATTTGTTCAAATGGGATCCAACCTTGCCAGTCGTATTTGGGGTTAGAGCCATCACCAATAAAGCGCCCTTGTTCATCCCACTTAAGCGGATATTTCCCTGTAACAGTTAGTGCGATGTTGGTACTGTCGGCAAAAATCCAGTTTTGGGCCGGACTTTCATAATGTTGTAGAGCTTTTCGATAGTCGCTGTAATTTTCGGCTTTATTGACATTAAGGAAGTAGCGAAGTTCATTAGATTTTTTATGAGCAACCCATCGCATCGCATGATATTTAGGGATATTGGAACGCATGGCTTCCTGATCAGAAGTTTGTACCACCGGGCCATGATGAGTATAAACCACTGTATCTGTAACGGTTGGCTGGCCTTTTACCTTAATTTGTTCAATTCGTTTACTCGTAAAACGCCATTTGCCATTATATTTGTATTCGCTAAAGGTTGAATCGCGAAAAGTAATTTCGTACCAATCCCACACATCTGCACTTACGTTGGTCGTGCCCCAGGCTACATTTTCATTAAAGCCAATGATGACTGATGGAGCCCCCGGAAGTGAGACTCCCATTACATTTTGGTCTGGTCCGTTAAGCTGTAAGCTATACCAAATAGAGGGCAGAGTCATATTAAGATGTGGATCATTGGCTAAAATCGGATAGCCTTTTGCTGTTTTAGATCCACTAACAGCCCAGTTATTACTGCCGTTTTGAGGGTCCGGTTGAAAGGGCATTACTGTATCAACAATGGAAGGAGTAAAACTATCTTCAGGCTTCTGAGGAGCCTGTGATGTAAAATCCCATTTTTTGCTTTTAGGGATAATAGGATCAGTTAACGGGTGTTCTAAATCGAGGACTTGCTTTATGAAGTCATTGCCGAAGACGGCCCGTGTATTACTCATTCGTAGGTCACCATTGCTGCCTGCCAGAGTATAGGTCATGTTCTTAAGCAGTAGAGCGGTTTTGAGAGGTGTCCACTTTTCGGGAGCGTAATCAAGAAACTTGTATTCCAGCGGGTATTCACTTGGTTGAAGCTGGTCAATCCAGGCATTGACGCCCGCAGCATAAGCTTTCACGGCTTCGGCGGTATGTTCATCATTCATGAGTTCATCAAGAGCTTGTTCAGCAGCAAATCCCATACCAATATGACGTTGGTAGCGGTCATATTGAAGGGTTCGTGGACCCAATATTTCTGAAAGGCGACCGGCAGCAGCATGTGTTTGTAACTCCATCTGCCAAAGCCGGTCACGAGCTGTTATATATCCCTGTGCAAAATAAAGATCATGACTAGAGGAGGCGAAAATGTGAGGAATCTGGTGTTGGTCAAAAGCAACGGTAACAGAATCAGAGAGTGCATTATTATGAATTGAGATCTGTTGGTTTGCCCGTATAGTATTTTGGGTATTGGCCCAAAATCCTGATTGGGGATTCCAAAACTTTCCAAGCGGTGGGGCCGGTCCCAGCGGCACTGAAAGAAGCCAAAAAAAGAATGCAGTTACAATACTGGAGATACCAAGTTTTAGCCCTGCTCTTTTCATATAATAAACTCCGTTTTTTAAGAGGTTAATATGGCTCAGTATTGGTGATATGTAAGCTCATGCTACCAAAGAAGCATTTTCATGCAAAATACACTACCGCCACTTTTAAGGAATTCATAGGTACTAACCTCGTGTACAGAAAATCCATTATCACGAAGGTTTTTATTTACGTCGGTACAACCCTGCTGGATTATTACATTTCGTCCATCGGGGCATGAAGCATTACAGGCGAAAAGTTCTTCGGCTTCATATTTAGAAGCTCTTATTACAGTGTCGAACATCATGTCGATCATTTTCAGCCCTTCATCTGTAAATGCTTCCGGGTAGATTAAGGCAGTATTATTATCAAGTACGCACAGGCAGGTATCGAGATGGTAAAACGATTCATCTGTCAATTCAAGAGCCAGTACAGGGATATCAAATTGTTCAGATATAGTATCGTAAGCATCTAATGAAGAACGGTAACCGTATCCGCCCCAAAGCATTCGTTTGCCGGTATGCCAGATCGCATCACCGCATCCTTCAAAGTCGCTAATTTCATTTTCATCAAAAAAATAAATTTCGTAACCATGCTGGCGGTACCATTGTTCTATATAGGGTACTTCATTTTTACGTTCATCAGCATGCATAATACTCATAAATACGTGGCGTTTACCACTTTCATCGATATAGGGCAGGCTCTGATTTGCACAAAAAACCATATCCGGTAGGCCTTCTTGGTCTTCAATAATATGCATATTCATACCTATTTGTTCAAAGAGAGAGCGAACAAGTCCCCATTCGTTATGTGCTTCAATTTTGTCTACTTTGCCTACTTGGTCTGCCATATGGGGGTTGATGACGTAATCTACTGAGAAATGAAGGGGACGTACCATAAGTACATCTGTCGGCAATGGCATGTCTGAAATATCTTCAATAGAAAAATTGAGTTGGTCTGCTGAGGTAATGACTTGGCCCATAGGTAAATCAATTATTTCGGGTGAAGTGAGTTTAGATCTCTTTTGTTTTTTGGGCATGAAAGATAATCATTTGTAGCAAAGAATAAACTTTTGGATAAATATCTCACAGATTCTAATGTGCCTTTATTTTAAAGGGGGATGTTTAATTTTGAACTGTATATAATAACTTAAATAGTGTTCGTTTTTACCTATTATTAGGTGCCGTTATTAGAGTGCCAATTGATATCTTTGAGATATTATGCTATTAGATCACGAATTGTTGTCGCAATTAGCTCCACTTGAGTTGAGGGCCCGTAAAATCGTAGAGGGATTTATCTCGGGGCTGCATAAAAGTCCTCACCATGGATTTAGTGTGGAGTTTGCAGAACACCGTCCTTACAATCCGGGTGATGAGATTAAACATATCGATTGGAAGGTTTTTGCCAAGACGGAACGGCTATTTGTTAAGAAGTACGAAGAAGAAACAAACCTGCGGTGCTATGTACTTTTAGATACAAGTGGGTCTATGTTTTATAAGTACTTTAGCCCTTGGACTAAGTTGCGGTATGCTATTCATTTTGCTTCCTCTCTTATGTACTTGATGAATCGGCAGCGTGATGCTTGCGGCTTGATTACCTTTAGTGAAGATATAGAAAGTTTCATACCGGCAAAGTCCTCATATTCACATCTGCGAATGCTTTTTTCAGAGTTTGAGAACCTGTTGGAAAAGGAAGAGGAGGGGAGCGAAGAGCATCGTAAGACAGCAACAGCTCAGGTTATCCATGAGGTGGCCGAACGACTAAATCATCGAAGTCTGGTGGTGGTTTTAACTGATCTATTTGAAAATGTGGATAAACATGACCAGCTCATTTCCTCTCTTAAACATTTACGGCATCGAAAACATGAAGTGTTGCTATTCAACGTGCTTGAGCAAAAGAGCGAACGTGAACTTGCTTTTTCAGATCGTCGGTTGATGATGCAAGATATGGAGACCGGTGCGCAGATGGAAGTAAAGCCTGATCAGATTAGAAAGGAGTACAAAAAAAAGATTGAAGAATTAACTCATCGTTTTAAAATGGCGTGCAGTGAATTTCAGATCGATTTTGACCAGTTGGATACACAACGTGAATTTGATATGGCACTGCTCTCTTATCTGAATAAAAGGAAGCGGCTGGGGTAAGAATAGGCAGTTTCTTGATGTACTTTGTGCTTGCTAGAAGGATTCGGGACCCTCTAAAACAAGCTATATTAAGTGCCCATGAGCATTTAGCGCTAAGTGACCTCCATTTTACGCAGTATTTTATTGAAGAAACTAGGGACTATGCGTTTAAGATAGATGCCCCAAATCTCTTTACCGCCGATATAGATCTCCTCTTTTTTAGCTATAATTTCAGGAAGTAGTTTTTGTGCAAATTTGGTAGGAGTCATGCCATGTTGCTGTCCTTTTCCCATCTGGTTATGTTTGCTTCCATCTCCCTCTAGAGCATTTTTTGTCACATCAGTTTTTACATAGCCCGGACAGACAAGAGAAACGTGGATGTTCTCTTTATGCACCTCCTGTCGCAGACTGTCAAAATATCCGTGGAGGGCATGTTTAGAAGCCGCATAACTTGATCGTAGTCGGGTGCCGAACTTACCCATGACACTGCTGGTAACAATAATATGACCTGTCTGGCGATCCATCATTGAAGGTAGAATGGCTTTGGTGAGGGCTACAGAACCAAAAAAGTTAATCTCCATCACCTTTCTAGTGACATCCATATCGGTGTTAACAACTTTTGACCGTTGACTAATACCACCATTATTAAAAAGGTAATCGATATGACCAAAGGCATCGAGTGCCTCTTGGGCTTTGGCCGAGAGTGATTTTGCTTTGGCCAAATCTATGGGCAATATATAAATATCCGAAGTATCGCCCCGACAGTTGTCTTTAACTTTTTGGAGTACATTTTCTCGACGCGAAGATAGAATAAGCTTTGCTCCCTCGCTATGGAGAGCATAAGCCAGTGCTTCACCAATTCCCGATGAGGCCCCGGTAATCCATGCTACTTTGTTTTCAAAAGACATTTTGCTGTATGCAACTATAATTTTGTGTTCTACTTAAAATGCTGAATCAATGTCAGCATGACAAGGGCTTATTAAGTTCTGTTCAGATACTGAATAAAGTTTCATATTTTATTGTGCCAACGATTTAAATAGAACTCCTGTTTTGATCTCATTCTTCTAAGAAAAAATTATTATTGTGAAACCCAAGCACAGCATACTATTAGTTGAGGACGAAGAGGAATCGGCCGAAATGTTAGCCAATTTCCTTGAGATGAATGATTATGAAGTATTAGTAGCGCATGAAGGAAATAGAGCGTTAGAACTTATCGAAGAACATGCCGGTGAAATCCATTTGGCCATTCTTGATATCATGGTTCCCAATGTTGACGGCAAAGAAATTTGCAGGCATATTCGGAAGCATCCGGTATTGAATGATATACCAGTTATTTTTCTGACGGCAAAGGACGAAGAGCAGGATGAAATTGAGGGTTTAGAGCTGGGCGCGGACGATTATATTCCTAAGCCGGCAAGCTTAAATTTGGTAAAAGCACATGTTGAATCGCTACTTCGTCGCCAAAATCCACAAAAAGCGAACTGGTTACAGTACGGAGATACATACCTGGATACCGATGCAAAGGAGTTGTATGTGGATGATGAGAAAATTGAACTTACTTCTACAGAGTACACGCTCATTGAACTTTTTTATAAAAATCCCAAGCGGGTATATACCCGTCAAGAGATTTTGGAGCATATAACTGAAGAGGATCGGTATGTTTTTGACCGAACTGTTGATGTGCATGTAAAAAATTTACGCCTCAAAATGGGAGAGGCCGGTGAGGTAATTAAAACCTACCGCGGTATTGGTTATGGGTTAAATCGTGAAATTGTAAAAGTGTGACATTGCTTTTGGAAGACTGTTGTTACAGGAGGTTTAATGCTGCTTTATTGTTTTTTCTTGATTAATAAGGCATCCAACAACGAAACCTCCGTTTAGATAATTAATAAATTTATGAAACTGCGATGAGTATACGTTCGAAACTGGCGTGGACTTTTATTTTACTTTTGATTTTTGGGATTACCTCTATCAGTAGTTATTCCATTGTTTTTATACGCGACTATCTGCTGGAAGAGGGGCGCGAGGAGATGGAGCAGGATACACGTTGGCTCGCGATTACAGTAGCAAATTTAGCCGATGGTGAAAATCTTGATAAACGCCTTGCTTCGGCAGCTAAAACATCAGGCTATAAGTTGGCAGTATATGACTCAGCAGGTATGCTGCTTGAAGCTTATAGCAACAATGATTCTACTTTTGCTCCTAATCAGCGGCTAACAGCAGGTATATTGGAAAGCCTTGAGGCCCGCAAAGATCTTCCCCTGTTGCCTGTAGATGAGCAGTCTGAGACTTTAACAAGCTATATAGCTATTCCTTCTTCGAATAGTTCTGCCCATTACCTGTTGGCCAGCCAGTTGAAAGATCAAATATATGCGCCTATTAAAACTATTCGATGGATTATTTACTACGGAATGTTTATCTCCATTGGGTTGGTGGTAATGGTAAGCCTCTGGATATCACGCTATTTGACGAAACCGATAACTCAGATTAAAAACGCTGCACAGGATATTGCTGATGGTAATGTAGACCGACAGATCGATATTAAAAGGAGCGATGAGTTTGGGACACTGGCTGATGCATTAAACCAGATGGCCTCAAAATTGCGAGCCGATACCTTGCAGATTAAGCAGTTTGCTGAAAAACAGCGCCAGTTTTTTGCAGATATTACACATGAGATTCGAAACCCGCTGCATACTATTTCAGGGGCACTCGAGATGTTGCAGCTTCCGAACCTGGATCCCGGAAAAGAAGAAAAATATATTCGGTCTGCCCGGCGACAAACGGATCGTATTTCTCATCTTTTTAAGCATTTAAAGACCCTGCAGCGCTACGATTCGGATGAGTATTTCGTAGAGAAACAGGAGTTTGATCTGAGCCCTATCACTAAGCATATGGAGGAGTTGTACGGTGATCGTGCAAAAAAGAAAGGAATTAATCTAGTGCTCGATCAGCATTCGTGTACAGTTATTGGTGACCCACCGAAAATTGAACAGGTAATTGATAATTTAGTCACTAATGCCCTGAAATATACTAATGAAGGAACGGTACGAGTGCAGTATGATTCTGATGGAGAAGAGGTTGACATAAGTATTGAAGATGATGGTATCGGAATCTCAGAGGAACATATTAACCGTTTGTTTGATCGATTTTACAGAACAGATAAAGCGCGTTCTCGCGATAAGGGAGGAACGGGACTTGGGTTGGCGGTGGTGAAAAGTATTATTGATGGGCATGGAGCTGAAATTAAGGTTGAAAGTGAGGTTGGTGAGGGAACACGGTTTTCATTCACTCTCCCCAAAGGATAGATTGTGAGAGAGTATACGGTGGAAATGTATTTCTGAAGTAGGGCTTTAAGGCACTTCTATTGGGGATGTGAAGGTTTTTTGGATAGATTCGTTCTAAATAAAATATGACTCCCTTTCTTCAAATTCCCTTCATAAAGATTGGGTTTATTTACCCTGATGAACAGGAGACTAGTTTAGCGTTTAAAGAAATTGATAACAGGCATTCGATGCCAGAGTAAAAAAGAGTTGAAATGTCGACAGACGAAAAACGTATTGGTGTGGTATTAATGAATTTGGGCGGTCCAACGGCCGACTATGCCGTTCGCCCATTTCTGAATAATCTTTTCAGTGATGAAGATATTATAAAATTGGGAGGGGGGAAGTTTCAGGACCTCTTTGCCCAGATAATTTCTAAATTTCGAGCGCCCAGTGTTCAGGAAGATTATGAAGAGATTAACGGTTGTCCTAAAGGCTGTATGGGTAACAAGCATTGCCTGAATCGTAAAAACAGTATTAAGTCTACCTGTTGTTCACCAATTAATAGTCTTACCGAAAAACAGCGCCGGGCTTTGGAGAAGCATTTGAAGAAGGTTATTCCAGATCATACGGTCAAGGTGTATACCTGTATGCGTTATTGGCTTCCTTTTGCTGATACGACCATGGACGATATGGAAGAAGATGGCATTACGCATGCCGTCATGGTTCCGCTTTATCCTCAGTTTTCATGGACCACGACTGGAAGTAGTTATCGTGATTGGGAAACCAAACGTGATGAGAAGTTTGGCCATGATACACCCTGGAAAGAGTTTCATGTCAAAAACTATCACCTTGACGAAAGTTACTTGTCGGCCATGAATGACCGTATCGACGAGGCTTTAGCAGAAATGGATGAAGAGACTCGCAATAAAACGCATTTTATTTTTAGTGCTCACGGTACTCCATTACTTGAAGTGCGAAGTGGTGATCCTTATACAAATGAGATCAACCAGACGATGGAAGCGATTATGGAAATGCGAGGATATGATTACGATTACTGGTTAGGATACCAGTCTAAAGTAGGGCCCCAAAAGTGGACACAGCCTAATACCGCCGAATTGGTTGAGCGTCATATCGAATATGGTATTAAGAACTTTTTGATGATCCCTATTGCCTTTGTGACTGATCATATTGAAACCCTGTACGAATTGGGTGTTGAGCTGGTTGAAGATCTTGAAGAAGAAGGCTATGAGTTTGAAAATCTGAAGGTTATGCCGGGTATAAATGATCATCCTCAATACATTGAAGCCTTAGGCACTCAAGTACTGGATAAGTTGGATCATACATTGAGTACAAAAGAACTGGAATCAGAATCAAAAAAAGTTTCTGCAGAATAGATGTCAGCTGAAGCCCCCAAAATATCAGATTTTTGTGCAGTGGGTGTAAATCACTGGGAGGCGAGTATCGATGTACGTGAGCGTTTTAGTTTAAGCGATGCACGGAAGAAGGACCTTATTGATGGCGCCCAGCGTGAAGGGATAGAGAGCTTGTTTGTGGTTTCAACTTGTAACCGCACCGAGATTTTTGCCCAGAATGTCTCTTTACAAGAGCTTATTCGCTTGTTGGTTACCTATTCAGATGGTACACTCGAAGAGTTCCATAATTACGGCTTTGAGAAAGAAGGTCGACAAGCCGTTGAGCATCTTTTCCAAGTTACGGTAGGGCTCGATTCTCAGATTCTTGGTGATGTACAGGTAGTAAACCAGGTAAAGGAAGGCTATGAGTTTGCCGGTGAGTTAGATGCAGTTGGAGGAGAGCTCCATCGTTTGATGCAGCATGTATTTCGGGCACACAAGCGCTCGCGCAACGAAACTTCACTGGGCGAAGGAGCAGCGACAACGGCCTATGCAGCAGTGAAATTTGCTATAGAAACGTTCGACAACCTTAAGGATAAAAATATTCTATTGGTAGGCACGGGCAAGATCGGAAAGGTGACCTGCAAGAACCTGATTAACCTGGGAGCTAAGAAATTAACTCTTATAAATCGTACGCGTGATCGTGCTGAGTTTGTGGCCGACAAGTTTGATTTAAAGGTGGCCGATATGGAAGAGTTGCCCCAAGAGATTGCCGAAGCTGACTTGGTTATTGTAGCAACAGGCGCTCAAGAGCCCGTGCTGACGCTTGATGATATGAAACCGTCAGTGATGGCCCCAAGCTTTAAGGTGATGGTAGACCTGTCGGTACCTCGAAATATAGATCCGCAGATAGGCGAGCTTAAATTTGTTGATTTAGCGAATATGGACTTTTTGACGGATGTTACCGATGAGGCCTATCGGCGACGTGAGGAGAATATTCCGCTTGTTAAAAAGATTATTGACGATGAATTAACGGATTACAAAAACTGGCTCAGTAAGCAGAAAATTGTGCCAACTATTAAAGCACTGACGAATAAGTTTGATACTATACGGGAAGATGAGTTCGACTTCTTCAAAAATAAAATATCTGATACCGATAAGGACAAAGTTGAGAACTTGACCCGTCGAATTGTTAATAAGATTGCCGCTTACTCAATAGAGCACTTACGTGATCATCACGAGTCTGAACAGGTTACAAAAGTAGTTAATGATATGTTTAAGCTCGAAACGAAAGCAAGTAATGAGTAAGCAGAACGTTATTCATATTGGTACTCGAGATAGCCAACTGGCTACTTGGCAGGCAAAACAAGTGGCTAAAAAGCTACAGGAGCTTGGTCATGATACTGAACTTATCTTTGTGAAGTCGGAGGGTGATATTGATCTGAAAACTCCACTTACCGAGATGGGAGGCAAGGGTGTATTTACCAAAGCCTTGGATGATGCTCAGCTTAATGACGAGATCGATATAGCAGTTCACTCTTTTAAGGATTTGCCCACCGAAAATCCGCTTCCCCTTAAAGTAGCAGCAATTATGGAGCGGGCCGATCCCCGGGACTCTTTAGTTGCGCCTGATGGCATAGGTTTTCTTGAAGATCCGGACTATGAAGCTACGATAGCTACCAGCAGTAATCGGCGGCGCGCACAATGGTTACACCGTTATCCAAACCATAACATTGTGAATATCCGCGGAAACGTGAATACCCGACTGGAGAAGGTGGAAAAGAATGATTGGGATGCCGCAATTTTTGCTGCAGCTGGGTTGGAGCGTATTGATTTGGGACATCATATCAGTGAATATTTGGATTGGATGGTTTCAGCTGCGGCCCAGGGCGCAATGGCCGTCATGATACGTGAAGGGGATTCAAAGATGGAAGAGATTATTTCTCAGTTGAACCATGACGAAACCGCCCTGTGTACGATGATAGAGCGCGACTTTCTACACGACATGGAAGCGGGCTGCAGTGCCCCGGTAGGAGCGTATGCTTTTATTGATGATAGTAAAGTGTACTTTAAAGCAATTGCCCTCACCTTGGATGGACGCGAATCTTATGACTATGAAGAGGTTGTATCTGTAGGCGAAGCTGGGGGATTAGGCCACTCTGCTGCTCAAGCCCTACTGGGCGAAGGAGCTATCAAAGTTATTGAACAGATGAAATCAGAAAAATAATTGAACATGGGTAACGCAGATAACACAGCATAGCCTGTGAGAATCAGCTTAAACCGCGAAATCAGTGTTCCATGCGACAAAACAAGCAAAATATTTTAGTTACACGTCCTTTATCTGCTCGGCAATTTGAATATGCCCGTATTTTAGGTCTTGAACCTATTGTTGAGCCTGCCCTGGAGTTTAACTTTCCTGAATACTGGGATGGGGTACTGAAAGTTATTACAGAATATCACAAATCAGACTGGATATTTACGAGTACTAATGGCGTTAAAGCTCTTGAGGAGCTGATGAAGTCGGGCCTGCAGGTTCGTCCCGAGGTCCAGATTTTTGCAGTTGGTTCTAAAACACAGGAAGCCCTACAGGACCTGGGGTTGGATGCCCAAATCCCGCGAACCGAAGATAGCAAGCATTTAGCTGAGCTAATTATTGAGGAAGGGAAAATTAATTCAGTTATCTATTTTCACGGTAATTTAAGCCGCGGCGAGATGGTAAGTCGATTAGAGGATGACGGTATAGAAGTAATAGAATTGGAGGTATATAAAACCATCATTAATCCGGTTGAAATGCCGCATGTGCCTGTGAAGGGAATTCTGTTTTATAGTCCCAGCGCAGTTGAAGGGTTTAAGCGCGGACATGGTTTTGAGGGTGAGTTGCCAACCCTTTTCGCTATTGGGCCTACTACGGCTAAAGCATTAAAAGAAGAGTCGGGACAGGAAGTCCAGATCGCTAAGCGACCTGATACGGAGGTACTCCTGCGTACAGTCTCTAATTATATTTTCAGGGATGAAAATAAAGAAGAGCATAAAAAGTAAATAGACACCAAACATAAAATTTAGAACGTTTGACGGGAGTTGTACTCCCGATATTATCAGCAAATATTATTACTTATGAGTAACGATTTTCCAGAGTTGAAGAATGATCTTTTTTTACGCGCACTGCGTGGCGAAGAAGTTGAACGACCACCGGTATGGATGATGCGCCAAGCGGGCCGGTATTTACCGCAATACATGAAACTGCGTAAGAAATACACTTTTTTTGAACGTGTTGAAACACCGGAATTGGCTTGCGAAATAACCATCCAGCCTATTGAAGAGCTAGAGCCCGATGCCGCTATTATTTTCTCGGATATCTTAACGGTACCACAAGCACTGGGTATTGATGTCGATTTGGTAAAAGGTAAGGGGCCGGTCATGGAAAACCCTATTGAAAATGTGGATGATGCTTTTGCTATACTTGCAGAAGATGTGCCAGAGAAATTGAGTCATGTGATGGATGCCATAACATTAACACGCAAAGAGCTTAATGGACGAGTACCGCTTATCGGTTTCGCAGGGGCACCGTGGACACTCTTTTGTTATATGGTACAAGGCGAAGGATCTAAAAACTTTGCCAAGGCAAAAGCTTTCATGTATCAGCACCCCGATGCAGCACGGCATGTAATGAAAGAGCTTACTAAAGCAACTATTGATTATCTGCAAGCACAGATTGATGCCGGTGCACAGGCTGTGCAGCTGTTTGATTCATGGTCCGGCTTGCTAAGCCCTGAGGATTTTAATGAATGGGCCATGCCGTATTTGATGGAAATTTGTGATGCTATTGATGAAGTGCCGGTAATCTTATTTGCCAAAGGCAGCTGGTATGCACTGGAGCGATTGAGTTTCAAAAGTAATGCAGCGGCCCTAGGCGTTGACTGGACGATCACTCCAGAATATGCTCGTGAAAAAACAAGAGGTGATATCGTGCTGCAGGGAAATTTTGATCCCTCCAAACTAATGATGCCTATTGAAAATATTGAACGACAAACCAAGCGCATGATAGATCGTTTTGGTTCCCAGAAATATGTAGCTAACCTTGGCCACGGTATTCTGCCGAATATCCCGGTTGACCATGCCCGTGCTTTTGTAGATACGGTTAAAGAATACTCAACTAGCTAGTACGCTGATAACACATATAGTGGTCAGTTGAATATTTGTTCTAATAATTAAAATTGAATGAGTAAAGAAAGTATTAAAGATCGGTTTGAGGCCTATATCCGGAACTTGCAGGATGAGATTTGTGACCGCTTTGAACTAATAGATAATAAGGCTCGCTTTCGACATGATGATTGGGAGCGTGATGGCGGGGGCGGGGGACATACCCGCGTTATTGAAGGGGGAGATGTCTTTGAGAAAGGAGGCGTCAATATTTCTAGCGTGTATGGCGAGCTCCCTGAGCTGATTCGTAAACGTTTTGAGGTTGATCAAGGTTGGTTTTGGGCCGGCGGTTTATCACTGGTTATTCATCCCCGTAACCCCATGGTACCGACCGTACATGCCAACTACCGTTATTTTGAGCTTTATGATGATGAGTCGATGATTGACGTGCGTGATTGCTGGTTTGGTGGGGGAGCAGACTTAACGCCTTATTACTTATGGGATGAAGATGCTGTTCATTTTCACCAAGTGCTAAAGGCTGCGTGTGATAAACATGGCAAGGATCTGTATCCCAACTTTAAAAAAGAATGTGACGAATACTTTTATAATAGTCATCGCTCGGAAGGGCGGGGTATTGGTGGCCTGTTTTTTGATTACTTGCGTCCTACAGACAAGCGATCTGCAGAAGACTGGTTTGATTTTACAACCGAGGTCGGCAATGCGTTTATTGACAGCTATGCTCCTATTATAGAGCGCCGCAAAGATGAGGTCTATGATGATCAGCAGCGTTATTTTCAAGAGGTACGGCGCGGTCGTTATGTAGAGTTTAATTTGATCCACGATCGTGGTACCTTATTTGGTCTTAAAACTAACGGCCGAACTGAGTCGATCTTGATGAGTTTACCGCCACGCGTTCGTTGGGATTATGATTTTGAGATTGAAGAAAATAGCCGAGAAGCCTATTTAATTGAGCGGCTCCAAAACCCTATTAACTGGATTGAATATGGTAAAGAAGAAGGAATGCTGCATAACTAGGCTGAGAACAACAGGTACTTAGACCAGTTAAAAACTGTACGAGTGAGACGTTCGCGTTATGTATGTTAGAACTAAGAAGGAATTTTGAATTAAAAATCGAGAACGAAATGGCGTATTGCGATACGTCCCAACAGCTTACATTGATATGACACACGGACAATTTCCCTACATACGAGGACGTCGCCTGCGGACATCAGCAGCAATTCGTGATATGGTAGCTGAGCATAATCTTAAACCCGCCGATTTCATTGCACCGGTATTTGTTATGGAAGGAGAGGACGAAAAAATAGAAATCCCTTCCATGCCAGACTACTATCGGTATACACTGGATCTTCTGCTTGAAGAAGTTGAAGAGCTGCAAGAAGTTGGAATTCGATCGCTGGTAATATTTGCAAAAGTTCCTGATGAAAAGAAAGATAATAAGGGAACTGAGGCTTTGAATCCTGAAGGATTAATGCAGAGGGCCGTTCGCAAAATAAAAGCGGAATTTCCGGATATGTTGGTGATGACCGATATTGCCATGGATCCTTACTCTAGCTACGGGCATGACGGTATTGTTGAAGGTGGCGAGATTCTTAATGATGAGTCTGTAGAAGTATTGAAGCAGATGGCGGTTAGCCACGCCGAAGCTGGGGCCGATATGGTAGCACCATCTGATATGATGGATGGACGTATTGGGGCTATGCGTGAAAAATTGGATGAAGCAGGCTTTAAGCATACCGGAATTATGGCCTACAGTGCCAAATATGCTTCAAGCTATTACGGGCCGTTCCGCGACGCTTTGGACTCTGCGCCCGGTTTTGGTGATAAGAAAACCTACCAGATGGATCCTGCAAACGTGCAAGAGGCGATAAAGGAGGCACAGCTTGATGAGCAGGAAGGAGCCGATATTGTAATGGTTAAGCCGGGGTTACCTTATATGGATGTAATCAGAGCCGTTAAAGAAAACGTCTCAATACCGGTTTCTGTTTATAATGTATCCGGTGAGTATGCGATGTTAAAGGCGGCGGCTGAGAAAGGCTGGCTTGATGAAGAAGAGGTTATGATGGAAACACTTGTCGGATTTAAGCGAGCCGGTGCCGATCTTATTGCAACCTATTTTGCAAAAGAAGCATCGAAATTGATTAATGCAGAAAATGAGTAATAGAAGGATGGGTGAGAATTTGATATCCCTTATGCCTACTGTCTAATTATTAAAATATTATTTATTGCTATGATTGAAACGAGTGAAAAATTATTTGAGCAAGCACAAAAATCTATTCCCGGTGGTGTGAATTCACCGGCGCGCGCCTTTAACTCTGTTGGAGGGGCGCCTGTGTTCTTTGATAAAGCTGAAGGGTCAATTCTTACTGATGTCGATGGAAATGAGTATATAGACTATGTAGGCTCTTGGGGACCAATGATTTTGGGCCATTCTTATGAGCCGGTTGTTGAAGCTGTGCAGAAGACGGCAGCAAAATCCACTTCTTTTGGGGCGCCTACCAATATTGAAATAAAGATTGCCGAGCTTGTTAAGAAGATGGTTCCAAACGTTGATATGATCAGAATGGTAAATTCTGGTACCGAAGCGTGTATGAGTGCCATTCGTGTAGCTCGTGGATATACTGATCGTGATAAAGTGATAAAGTTTGAGGGAAACTATCACGGGCATGCCGATTCTTTCCTGATAAACGCGGGTAGCGGAGCGCTGACATTGGGCCAACCCAGTAGTCCGGGGGTAACTGAGGGAACTGCAAAAGATACGCTTACAGCAAATTTTAACGATCTTCATTCTGTGAAGAAAATCCTCAGTGAAAATGAAGGAGAAGTGGCAGCACTGGTAGTGGAACCGGTGGCCGGTAATATGGGGTGTATCCCACCTAAAAAAGGATTTTTGGATGGGCTGCGAGAACTTTGCGATGCCCATGAAGTAGTACTTATTTTTGATGAAGTGATGACTGGATTCCGTGTTGCACAAGGGGGCGCCCAGCAACGTTATGGCGTAGAGGCTGATTTGGTTACCTATGGCAAAATTATTGGTGCAGGATTACCGGTTGGTGCATTTGGCGGTCGCCAAGAGATTATGGATGTTGTTTCGCCGGTTGGCCCTGTTTATCAGGCCGGAACATTGTCGGGTAATCCACTGGCAATGGCGGCTGGATATGCGCTTCTCTCAGAGTTACATGAAAATCCACGTCATTACGACGAACTTGAGGAAAAAACGACCTATCTTTTTACAGGACTCAAAGAAGTATTCCAAAATCATAATGTTCCTGTTTCTATTAACCGTGTGGGATCAATGATGAGTGTGTTCTTTACTGAACAAGAGGTGGTAGATTTTGAAACTGCTAATACCACGGACCAGGAACTGTTTAAGAAGTATTTTCATGGAATGCTTCAAAATGGGGTTTACTTGCCACCTTCTCCATTTGAGGCCCTCTTTCTTGCTAATTCGTTAACCGAAGAGTTGCTAGATAAAACAATTGAAGTAGCGGATAAATCTATCCAGCAAGCATTGGCCGAGGTTTAATTCATAATGAGGGTATTAATGGGTGAATTGATTGAGAAAATGAAAAAGCGGTGGGGGGTGGAGACCTTGGGAGGGGTGCTTCTCATCCTATTCATTTTTTCTATTACCGGGATGACAGCGCTTTATGTTAGAAAGTTTGTTTTTGGGTGGCTGGGTTTTGATGCGGAGACTCCTCTCTGGATAGAATTGATAGCATGGGTTTTGGTAGTGTTCCCATCGTATCAAATTCTGTTTTTGATCTACGGCTTTTTATTGGGCCAATTTGAATTCGTATGGAACTTCGAGAAGAAGAGTCTCCATCGTATAAAAAACCTTTTTGTGCGCGACTAGTTATTAGTTATCCATCTTTTCCAACTTCTTCTGCTTCTTTCGCGAAAGACCTTCTACAACTAAATTGTATGAATCCTTTATCCACTCCTTGATAATTTCATCATCAAGCTCTCCTTGTGGATTAACAGTATTCCAATGTTTCTTATCCATGTGATATCCCGGCTCTACATCTTTATATAAGTCGCGGAGCATAGCTGCTTTAATGGGGTCACATTTGAGATTGATGCCATCGAAATCATCGACATCAGTAATAGCAAAAATTTTATCCATGACTTTAAAAGCCAAGGTGGATTCATCATCAAAAGGAAAGCCTTCGGATACGCCATTAAATGATAGGCAAAATTCTCTGAAGTCTTCTATATTCATGGAAACTGTATATTTGTGAAGAGTTAGCTACTGCTTATATAACGTAGCAGTGTGATTTATAATTTCAGAAGGGGCTAAGTTCGATATGGTATTGCCCTGCCGTCTGTCAGCTTTTTATGTGCCTCGATTACACACAAATGTAGTTTTGTGCTTGTAGAAAGTCACAAAGTTGGCTTTAAGCACAGTAAAACTACCTTTTATAATTAGTGTTAAGTTATAATAATCAATGGGAACTGCAAGTTTATTTTTTGAGAAGACCTATAAGGGATTTTTCCCGCCTAATTAATATAGTGAAGTTGGGGAGTAGGGTTGCTAATAATCAATGGCTACGTTTACCGCAATACATCTCTAAAGAGAAATTAAAATCCTTTCCAGATAGCCAGTGCCAGTAATACCCATGCAGCAATAAAACAGATGCCACCTATTGGTGTGATGGCTCCGAGCCAGCGAATTCCACTGATGGAAAGTGTGTAGAGGCTTCCTGAAAAGATGAAGATTCCTGTTATCATGAGCCAACCAGACCAGGAAAGCAGACTCGAACTTGGCAGATATTTAGCTGTAAGTCCAATAGCAAGAAGGCCAAGGGCATGATAGAAATGGTATTGTACTCCTGTTTCAAAAATATCAAGCATTTCTTGTGTTAACGAATTTTTGAGGCCATGAGCACCGAAAGCTCCAAGGGTTACAGCCAGTACCATAGCGATACTGCCTACCGTTAAAAAAATCTTTGCCATAGGTTTTTATCTTAAAGGTGTACAGGTTGTTTTACTTTTGAGTAAACAAAATGTACCGAGGCTAGATGAAGTAAATATAAATAGTAAAAAAAATATCACCTCTCCGCCTATAATTGGAGAAGTGATATCAATTGAAAATGGACTATCCTTCAAAGCCTATATCTTTATGGGTGCCATCACAAAATGGCTTACTCTCGGATTCTCCGCATCGGCAAAGAGCCACATTTTTAGAGCTATTCACGGACTGAGTAGCAATAGAATGAATACGATAGGTGCCGTCAAGCAGGATGGGGCCATCATCCATCAATTTTAGTGTTAGTTTTTTCTTGGATGGATCGCCACTGTCAGTGGGTTGAAGTTTAGACTCTTTAAAAGAGGCCGGAGCTTTAAAATCAATATCTTGATGTGAGTTATCACAGAGTGGCTTATTTTTAGATTTGCCACAGCGACAAACAGCTACTCGGGTATCTTCAAGAAGAGTCTCACCTTCAGAATTTTGAATTTCTATATCACCGCGCATATATAGTGGGCCATCTGGTACAATGGTTATGGTATTTTCGCGAGGGGGTTTTTCCTCTTTGTCTTGATATTGTAACGCCCCCGTTGGGCAGCGATGAACAATTTCTTTAATATCATCAGCCGAGGCTTTCTCTGGTTGAATCCAAGGCTTGTTATCGGGATTAAAAACAGAGGGCATTCCTTTTACACACTCTGCCGTATGGAGACATCGCTTACTGTCAAATTCTATTGTAATGTCATCAGATTCGTAGGTATGTATCTTTTTATCCATAATTTATACTCTGTTTTTTATAGTAAAATATACGATTTATACGGATCATCAAGTCTTGGCTATAATAATAGCAAGCCCAAGTCATTATTGATAATAATTAAAAATCCATTGGATTTGGATGCTTGAATTCGTATCCCAAAAGCTCTGTAACTTTTTTGTTTGATACTACTTTATGATTTTCGGTGTCATCATCTTCAAAAGTGGGCGGTTCCAGATCCATAGCCCGGGCGGCAGCAGGGTAATACATATTTTTTGGTGGATGTCCGTCAGAAACCCCATTGTATATCTCACCTCTAACATCTTCATCGATAATACGGTCAATAATACCGATACAGTCATCGCGATGAATAAGGTTCACAGGGGCCTCTCCACCGGATACATTTTTACGCCCTGCCAAAAAGTTTGCAGGATTTCGATCGTAGCCATACAGTCCACCAAAACGGATGATGGTGGTGTCAAAAGAATCTTGCTTCATTAATAACTTTTCGGCCTTGAGTAAGGCATTGCCTGAGGGACGTTTGGCATTTCCTTCTTCTGTTTCCTCTTCGGTAACAATGCCCGGATTAGGCGGGTATACCGATGTTGAGCTAATAAAGATGAGTCGATTAATAGGGGAGTTTTCAAGCTGTTTGATGACCGATTTAATCTGTTGGAGATGGTGTTCCACAATGTTATCTCTTCCCCGGCCCGGAGGAATATTTAGGATGAGTAGATCGGAATCCCAGAAATCAGTGCAATCTTCACAGTTGAGGGTTGGGTTCAGAGTCAATAAGAAGGGAATGATTTTCTTCCCTTTAAGTAGTTCGATTTTTTCTTCAGAAGTTGTGGATCCTTTTATAAGATGATCCTTATCACGAAGTTTTTCTGCTAAGGGAAGACCTAGCCATCCACAACCTAAAATGCTGATCGTCATAGTTAATTAATCATATTAAAAATGAAGTTTAATATCTAAAAAGTGTTATCCAATATCATTTGTTGGTAGTCGGAACACTATCGTATTGTGATAGTATTTAGAACCATAATAGTTACTCCTAACGAAAATGAAGTAATTTACATTTCTATTATTATGAAACGTATTATAATATTGATTTCTGCTATTTTAATAGCGTTTGTATTTATGGGTTGTTCCGAAAAGTCAGAAAAGGAAATGAGCCAGGTGAAAGAAGAAGCCCAAGAAGTTATTAAATCGGCTCAGAAAGATCTCAAAAATAGCAAAACGGGGTTTGTTAATAATGTAGAAGAGCAGATGACAAAGCTGGAAAGTAATATGGAAGAGTTAAAAAGTAAGATCAACAATGAATCCGGTAATGCCAAGAGTGAACTCCAAAAGAAGTGGGAAGATCTTAAGAAAGAGAAGAAAAGCCTGGAAAACGATCTGGAAGAGCTAAGAGCCCGTTCCAAGAAAAATTGGCAAGAGCTTAAGGATGGAGTAAACGATCAGCTTGATAGCCTAAAAGATTCATCTAGTAATTTAAAGAAAGAGGTGGGAGGTAACTCCGACTCCTAAGCTGAATTTTAAGTAGCATACTAAGCGTTACCTACAAAATGGTACTGGTGTTTTTTAAATGTAGTACTTAAATGTTTCCTTCCTTTAAAATTAAAAAGGCTCTCGATTAGAAATCGAGAGCCTAAATAATAAATGCGAAGTCTGTTCGACTTTACTCTTCACCCATGAAAGGGTAGGTCCAGTCTTTAGGTGGTTCCTGGGTCTCTTTTAGAGAACGGATTGAGATCCAGCGCATCAGATTGGCAGCACTTCCGGCTTTATCGTTGGTTCCGGATTTTCGTGCACCACCAAAGGGCTGTTGGTTAACAACGGCTGCTGTGGGCTTGTCGTTAATATAGAAGTTACCAGCAGCTTGTCGCAGACGATCCGCCATCTTGTTGAGAGCATAACGGTCTTGAGAGAAGATAGCCCCGGTCAGCGCATAAGGGGAAGTGTTATCACAGAGTTCGAGTGTTTCATCAAACTTATCATCTTCATATACATAAGCCGTTAGTACAGGCCCAAAGATCTCTTCTTCCATGGTTTTGAAGTGAGGGTCTTCAGCAAGCACAAAAGTTGGCTCAATAAAGAAGCCTTCAGAGTCATCATAGTTACCGCCGAGCAGAACATCAGCGTCATCAGCATCATGTGCATAGTCGATATATTCGGTGATGCTGTCGAAAGCTTTTTGGTCGATAACAGCGGTCATAAAGTTTCTAAAGTCTTCTGCTTCGCCCATCTTTATTTTTTCCACTTCAGCAGTGAATTTTTCATGGAATTCATTCCAAATGGATTCTGGGATATACATGCGAGAAGCAGCAGAGCATTTCTGTCCCTGATACTCATAAGCGGCACGCAGAGCGGCAACAACCAGTGCATCGACATCAGCTTCGTTGTGGGCAAAGATAAAGTCTTTACCGCCGGTTTCCCCTACAATGCGTGGGTAGGTATTATATTTTTCAATTTTTTCGGCGATGCTTTTCCACAGGTGTTGGAAGGTTCCGGTAGAGCCGGTGAAGTGGAGCCCGGAGAGATGTTCACTTTCAAGAACAGGGTCACCGATATCCGCACCGTTTCCGGGCAAGAAGTTAACAACACCATCGGGGAGTCCTGCTTCTTGAAGAAGCTTCATGATAAAGTAATTGGAATAGACCGATGAAGTTGCCGGTTTCCAAAGAGCTACATTACCACAAATGGCGGGTGCCGTTGGAAGATTGCCGGCAATAGAGGTAAAGTTGAAGGGGGTAACGGCAAAAACAAATCCTTCAAGCGGACGATACTCCGAGCGATTCCACATACCCTCAGGAGAATCCGGTTGGCCCTGATAGATCTCTGTAAGGTAATAGGCATTAAAACGGAAGAAGTCTGCAAGTTCTGCTACTGCATCAATTTCAGACTGGTAGGCCGTTTTGGATTGTGCCAACATGGTAGAAGCGTTGATCTTGTATCTCCAAGAGCCGGAAAGAAGATCTGCGGCTTTCTTAAATATGGCTACACGATCTTGCCAGTCCATTTTAGCCCATTCTTCACGGGCTTCCATAGCAGCGTCAATGGCCATCTGTACTTCTTTTTCACCACAAAGATGTGTTTCTCCCAATTTGTGATCATGGTTATGGGGGATAACAAGATCAGCAGTGCGTCCTGTTTTTACTTCTTTGCCGCCAATAATAGCAGGTATCTCTATCTGCTGTGCTTTTTGTCGTTCTATTTCTTTTTTAAGTTTTTCCCGTTCAGGAGTACCCGGAGCATAGGAATAAACCGGTTCGTTTTCCGGTTCCCGAATTTCAAAAAATGCATTAGCCATAATACTGTCTTACTTTGTTTTCAGATTTTCTTTGCTACAAAAAATAGTTCCTTGATTTCGTCTATGAAGGTACTAAAATTTTAGCAGAATTGGCGAAGGGAGCTTAGCCCTTTTTATTATGATCTCTTAAGAATGAGGATACCTTTTCTGCGGTTTCCATTCCTGATGATATACAATCGGGTACTGATACCCCATTGCGAAAGTTCCCATCGAGGAAGAGCCCCGGTTGTTGCTGCTCTATTTTTTGCATCTGGGAAATGAAGTGATCATAGCCAACCTCGTATTGGGGAATAGCGTTATTCCAAAATTTATGATGGCAAAACACGGGGTCTCCTGCTACTCCCAGTAGTTCACTCAGTTCGTTTGTTACTATTGAACGTAATTTTTGTTCAGGTTTTGAGGCCAAATCTGGGTTTCGAGCTCCTCCAATAAAACAGGTGATAAGATGATGCCCTTCAGGAGCACGCCCTTTAAAAAGGGTGGAAGAGAATAAACATCCCAGCAGTTTGTACTTTTCTTTTTCGGGGATGAGCATGCCGAATCCATCTAATGGATGACTAACCTGCTCTTTTTTATAACCCAAGGCTAATACGCTAAGAGGGGCATAGGGGAGGTCTGCCAGTTCATCAAAAAGGGGATTGTTAAAAATGTTGGATGCGGTATAGACAGGCACGGTGGATACTAAACAATGGTGCCGATTCCTGATCGTATCTCCTTCTACTTTTGCTTCAATTGTCCATCCGTTGTTATTATTTGTTGCCGAGGTGATGGTGGCTGAAGTATTAACCCCTTCGGGAAGAGTATTCGCCAGCGCTTGGGGGAGTACCTGGTTCCCCTCATCAAAAGAAAGCAGCGCTTTTCGCGGAGTATTATTGGAGCGTCCTTTTTTAAACAAGCCCTTAAGCAGACTTCCATGTTCTTGTTCCATCGCCCAGAGTTTCGAGAAGGTATGTTTAATAGAAAGCTGTTTGGGATCGCCGGCAAAGATACCCGAAACAAAAGGATTCACCCCATAATCAAGGGGTTGTTTTCCGAGGCGACGCTCAATAAAGTTAGCAATACTTTCATCCTGTTTTTGAGAAGCGCCAACAAAGGGCTCTTTCAGTAATCGCAGTTTTGCGCCTGTAGAAAATAGCGGCGTAGATAGAAAGCTCCCCAGCGAATGGGGCAGAGCCACGGGTTTTTTTTCTTTGACAATAAAACGTTTTTTTGCTGCGGTATTTGCTTCCCGAATATTGTCATTTAAATCTAACTTCTCCAACAGATCCCACAGTTCTTGTGAGCGTACCATTAAAGTATTTGGACCTTCCTCAATGAGCCAGCCGTTACGACGGTTCGATTGAATCGCACCGCCTACTTCGTCACGTTTATCATAAACCGTGACCGATACATTTTGTTGGGCGAGGGCATGGGCAATGGTCAACCCTGAAATACCTGCTCCTAGTATGCCAACTGATGATTTTTTATTAGTCATTGTATGAGAATTTCAATACCTTCCGTCTCTTAATTAGAATTGATCTAATTAAGTATAGTGTTTTCTAGGCTCGATAATCACAGACCTGAGAATACGCTTTTAATATAAACGAAAAGTGAAGACTTCGGATCAATTATTATGAAGTATCTACTAAAAGTATTTGTTGCGGTACTGACGTTTTTTTTAATCAGCTCTTGTAGTCAATCATCTTCTGATCAGCTGGTAGTCTACTCCGGACGGAGTCAGGCACTAGTGAAGAAACTGGTTTCTGACTTTAAAGAACAGACCGGTATCGATATCCAGGTGAGGTATGGTAATGATGCTGAGCTGTTGGCTGTTTTGAATGAGGAGGGCGAACAGAGTCCTGCTGATGTATATTGGGCAAATACGACCGGAGCCCTTGCACAGGCAAACGAACAGGGGATGTTAACAACACTGCCTGATTCGTTAACCAAAAAGCCGGATGCGTATCAATCTGCCAGCGGGAAATGGGTGCCGGTAACGGCTCGATTTCGAGTCTTGGCATACAATCCTGAAACCATAAATCCCGAAGATCTGCCAAGTTCAGTTCTTGATTTGCCGAAAATGGATAAGTTTGAGGGTCGTATTGGATGGACCCCCACTTATTCCAGTTTCTACGATTTTATTACTGCGCTTCGATTAACGGAAGATAACGAAACGGCCAAAAAATGGCTTCTCAATATGCAGCTACTTGACCCCAAAGCTTATAGCTCTAACACCCCGATGGTGCAGGCTATTATGGCTGGTGAGATCGACCTTGGGCTTACCAATCACTATTACGTGATCCAGACAAAGCATGGTGGTAAAGAAGGATATTTTGAGGACCATGAGCATTATGGGGAAAAAGGACCTAATCCTGATGCGAATATTGAAACCTATCATTTTGATAATGGTGATATTGGAAACCTGGCATTGGTAACAGGAGTGTCACAGCTAAAAACTGCTGATAATCCAGAGTTAGCTCAAAAGTTTATGAGCTTCCTGTTGTCAAAGAAGGCTCAGGAATATGCAGCACAATCGGTGAATGAATACCCGGTAACAGAAAAAGCGAAACTTCCTGACTATATGCTGGAGTCAAAAGAGGCTTTGAAATTGAGCCCTAATTACGATTATGAGCAGCTAAAACAATTGGAAGGTACGCTTAACCTACTTAGAGAAGCAGGAATTATTTAAAAGTTTATTCTATAGATCAGCCAACAATAACCCTTAATTAAGAACACAAAGAATAGAAATATGCGCTTTTTTAAAAAAATTAGTTTATCTATTGCTCTTATAGTGGCGTTTTCTGCGGCAGCATCTGCCCAACAGGGAGCTACTATTGGAGGGTATGGAGAACTCCATTATAACGATGTAACTTATAAAGCAAACGGTGATCAAGGGCCGGGTGAATTCGATTTTCATCGTTTTATCTTGTACGCAGGATACGATTTTAATGATTGGATTAAATTCCGTTCAGAGTTAGAAATAGAACATACCTATGTAAAAGATGGTCAGGGCGAAGTTGCTCTTGAGCAAGCTTATATCGATTTGGCTTTTAAAAAGAGTTTTGGTGCCCGGGGTGGTATTATGCTTGTTCCTATGGGGATTGTAAATCCTGTTCATGAACCCCCAACATTTAATGGTGTTGAACGTCCTAATGTAGAGAAGTATATCATTCCATCTACATGGAGAGAAGCAGGTGCAGGAGTTTACGGTAAAACCGAATCTGGATTGAGTTATAAGCTTTATCTGATGGCTGGTTTGAAAACGGAAGGGATTACGGGAAGCAGTGGTATCCGTGATGCTCGCCAAAAGGCTTTTGAATCTTCTACTGATAACTGGGCTGTAACGGGGCGTTTAGACTATCGTCCGAATTTAAACCTTACTTTTGGTGCTTCTTATTTCTTCTCCCATTTATCCTCAAACTATAAGTATGGTTCAGCTATGGAAGGCGCTGCAATTCATATGATTGATGGTCATGCAATTTACAATAACGGGGGTTTTGAAGCCCGTGGTTTGTTTGTATACAGTTCTACTTCTAATGCTGAAGATATCAATAACACCTTAGGGAATAATATAGGTGATTCTCAGTATGGAGGATACCTTGAGCTTTCTTATGATCTTTTGCGTCTAAGAGATGAAGTTACAGACCAGCAGTTGAACCTTTTCAGCCGTGCTGAAGTATATGATACTCAGGCATCAACGGTTAACGTTTTTGATAATCCTGAAAACGAACGATACGAATATACTTTTGGCTTGACCTATAAGCCGGTATCTCAAGTTGCTGTTAAAGCTGATTATCAACTGTTAACCACACAAGGTGGTTTCAATGATAAGCACCAATTAAATATTGGTATAGGATATAACTTCTAAGCAGTTATTACCATTTTCAAGGGAGAAGTCTACGGATTTCTCCCTTTTTATATTTCTGATGATATGAACAAAACAGTTATTTCGACATTTATTGCGTCTATTGCCTTGTTAGTTTTGGCTAATAACGTCATGGGGCAGGTGCATCCTGATGAACTAAATGAAACACTTATTTCAAATTCGGTAAACGAAGTTTGGGGAGTGAAAGAAAAAACTCAGTGGGCAAAAATTGAAGTTTCCGATAGTACGGCTCAACTAATTGAAGGTAAGTTGCGTGCAAAATCGGAAGTTCCGGATACAGTATATATAGGTACGATTAGTACAGGCAAAGGTATACAATATGTTTTGCCGGATATTGCTCCAAGCCGTTCAGAAGAGTTTACTTACCTTCTATATTTTGATGCTTCAAAAAAGATCACCGGTATTGATGTATTGGATTACCGGGAAAATTATGGATATGAAATTGATTACTCTTATTTTCGGAACCAGTTTAAAGGAAAGTCGAAAGCTAAGCAGGTGAGGTTTAGGAGAGGTATACAGAATATAAGTGGTGCTACGATATCAGTTCGTTCTATAACCAACTCTGTTCATGATCTCTTATTAATTATTAACCAGATATCATTACCCGAATGAAATCATTACCAGCACTGAGAACATGGCCAAAATCATTTAAAAAACTGGTTTTTACCTTTGTGTTGATCTCATTTATTGGGGTGGTCGTGGGCGGTATTATGATTGAAGTTACCACGCACTTAACTCCTCAGGGAGTAGTAGAGCAGTATAAAGGAATTAGTAAAAGTAAAATTGAGGCTTCTCAGGAATTGAAATTTCCCAAGCCCGTGAAAGAGATGCTCATAACAACACATAATCATATTTTGGGGTTGTCTTCTCTATTTTTTATTACTGGATTTTTGTATTTAGCCACGGGTAAAGATTCTTGGCTACAGCTTTCTATTGCGGTGGAACCCCTTATTTCACTCTTTGTAACTTTTGGTGGATTGTGGGTGATGCGATACCTGTGGTCACCGTTTGTTTATGTAGTAATAATTAGCGGGGCTTTGATGGTGGGCACCTACGCTTGGATGAGTTTTATCGTTATGAAAGAATCATTATCAAAACAAAATAAGGGTTAATATGAGTGTTGACCGTAAACAGTTCTTGCAGTTAGCTATTACCGGTGGGTTCGGGACTCTTTTGGGTGGTTCAGTCATTCCAAAGAGATGGAGGGAGGGTGGTATCTCGCTGACTCCTGTGAGCCGACAAAGCGTTGTGATGGGATCGTTAATATCATTTCAGGTAGTAGCAGAAACCAAGAAGGCGGGCTTCAAGGCTATTCGACGGGCTGAGAAGATATTTCGTGATCTTGAAAAAACGTTCTCAATGTATGATGAGAAAAGTGAGATGGCAATGCTTGCTCGCAAAGCCGGAACAAAACCGGTGCCCGTTTCTAATGAGTCGATAGAACTTTTGCGTTTTGCTAAAGCGGTTTACCAACAGGGTGCTAATTATTTTGACGTTACCGTTGAGCCTGCAATGAAGCGTTGGGGATTTCGCGATAATCCCGGGAGAATTATTTCTCAACCCACAGATAAAGAATTAAGAACCCTCGAACGTATTATAGGGTCAGATAAGATTATCATTGAGAATGATAACATATTGCTTGCCGAGCAGGGTATGGCTATCGATACCGGAGGTATTGCCGGAGGGTATGCCCTTGACAAAGCGATCTCTGCAATGAAGGAATGCGATATTTCTGCTGCCTTTATTAATTTCAGTGGAGATATTCATTGCTTTGGCAAACCTATGAAGGGCCAAAAATGGCCGGTCTATCTCGTAGATCCCCAAACACAACAACCGCTGGCAGAGCCGGTGGAACTTTCTAATGAAGCATTAAGCACCAGTGGAGCTTATCAAAAACGTCGCCATGATGGAAATGAACATTCGTGGGGACACCTGTTATTTCCTACACAGGCAAAACCCGTAGAACCGGTGGGATCAGTTACGGCCATTCACTCTTCGGCTATGCATGCGGATGCGTGGTCAACGGCAGCGTATGTTGGTGCTGAACCTCCTTCTGAAGTTCGCACTTTAGTATTGGATGGAAGTTAATCTCTTTATTGCGAATTTTCGCGATATGAAAAGACATTCATTAGCTGGTTGAGTACACCATTACCAACCACCGACATCTTATCTTGGTTACCGAGCGATAAGAATCGAAGGAGTTTACGCAGTTCTACCAGCAGGTAAGGAGGGTTTGTTACTAAAGTATCACTGGAGATAATATGATCCCAGTCTAAATCTTTCTCAAAGCTAATACCATTATCTTCCATTGCTTCTTTAACTACGTAGGCGATGAGCCCATAACCAATGGTGGTGGGATGAATGCCGTCGAGACTAAAGATGCCGCCTTTATACACTTTGCCGTTATCTTCGTCAATTCGAATATAATCGGTACTTAATTTGGGATTATCCTCATCTTCTACCAAGTGCTTGGTCATCTCGTGACGTTTCATAGCCTGTCGGAACCCTTCGGGATAGGGGATGCGGTTGGGTCCTCCTAGACGTCTGCGTGCAATTCCACTTACATAGCGATTCAGGGGAGCTGTGATCCATCCATATTCGCGGGCCACTTCTTTGATGATGGTATTGTATTCATCAACATGCTGGTCAAGCTTAATTGCTTGATCTTTGGTTAAATGAGGATGGGTGTCAGGATGAAAGTCATCATCCCAAACCCAGAAACGGGTGTAGTAATCGAAGTAGCCGGTATGTTCTTTGCGTGATTTATCAGAGTTAATCCCTCGTGTAACAGGGGGTATGGTGACATATGGGATGGTTTGCGTGATAATTCGCTCTGCTCCCACTTGGCTTACTTGTTCTGCCAGTTTTCTAAACTCCTGTTCAAAATGTTCAGGTCTGTAAACAGTGTAACTACGCTCGGTAGGGAACTTTTGAAGGTCTTCTTCCTCAGAAAGAACGTATTTTAGGTCTGAAACCGCTCCGATGACGTTGTTGTGTCCCATACTTACAATAAGGTTTTCGATACCTCCGTGCTCTTGTAAGTAACGAATATTGTCCAGTAGCGTATAATCTCTATACGCTTCATTATAGGAGGGATTCAACACCAACCGAGCGGTAACATACATCGCATGGTCAGGCAGCATGTCGAAAACTGAATATGTTTCAGGTTGGGTTTCAATATGTTCTTTACTGTTTCGTTCAGTAACCATCCAGGCATCATTCATGGCAAAACCCCAAACCGACTGATTGTGGTAGGGAATGTCACGTTCTCGTTTCAAAGGTTTTATTTTGCCCTCCCAATATCGTTTAACACGGCGCAGTGTTTGGTACAGGTGGGAGATGGCGGGCAGGTATTCATTCCACTCTAAGGATTCCCCAAATTCATCGGCTAAGCCACGCGTTAGTACTTCAAGATTCAGGGGAATGCCGGCTTGCGCGGTAAACAGCGGTTGGTCGAAATCAGGGGTAGGTTCCCAGCATTGTCGCAGAAAATTGGTATAGCTAAGATCCGTGCGGTATATGCCGCCATTTTGAAACCCCTGGCTGACGCTGTCTCCTAATACTACAAGTTTATGTTTAGGTGATGACTTTTTTTTACTCACGGTACGCAAAAGGGGTTAATCGCAGATTCAAAATTCAGATTAAACTTCCTGTGAATATGTCGTATCTTAAAGCGCATTTTAAATAAGAATGTAGCAAAAGGATGAACAAAAAAGAAAATAACCGATTAGCAGAGTTTCGCAAAGCACGAGAAGCGGCTAATGATAAGATATTAGATCTCGACAATCTTGGCATTAAGCGTTTCTTTAATCTAGACAATAATACATACAAAGAGGGGGCGCTATCTGTAGAAACGAAGGAGTTACTGGGATTGGTAGCCTCAACAGTATTGCGATGTAACGACTGTATCGATTACCATTTGGAGCAATGTGCAAAAGCAGGCTCTACCAAAGAGGAGCTTGTAGAAGCATTAAATGTGGCTTTGGTGGTAGGGGGTAGTATTGTTATTCCCCATTTACGTCACGCTGTGGAAACGTTGGAAATCCTGGAAGAAGAGGAAATCTTAGACTCCTAAAATACGCTTATCGTGAAACAACGTCTTATACTTACCATTGTTTTAATTAATCTTTTCTGTGGTTCTGCCAGTGCCCAACTATTGGGAGGGGGGGTAGGGGCAGACTCCATATCCACGGCATTGGTCCCGGCTTTTGGGTACAGTTCTAATGAAGGATTTGTTGGGGGGGCAATATTTAATCGATATAACTACAAAGGGGGAATTGCTCCTTTTAAAAACTATCTGAAATCATCTGCGATAGTTTCAACTAAGGGTTTTGTAGAAGCGGAGATGAAATACGAACAGAACCGGAGTTTTAATCGTGATATCCGTACCTCTGTAGAAGGCTATTTCTATCGCTATACAACAGATCTCTTTTTTGGTGTAGGAAATAATACCACTTTTTCAGAAAGCCAATGGAATAATAATTATTACTTTTTTCGTTCAATAAGTTTTGGCGCACAATATAAATTGCGGAAGCCCCTTTTCCGTGATAGGCATAGTCAGTTTGATCTGCAGGGTGGGCTAAGTACCCAATATTATATCCCTTATGAAAGGCAGCAGCAGTCGTCTTTTTTCCAGTTAAGCCCCAATGGACAGGAAGGAGGATGGATTAACAATTTGAATGCGGGGTTTGTCTGGGAGAACAGAGATAGTGAGTTTGATCCAACCAAAGGAAATAGAGCAGAGTTGGAAGTTCGTTTTGCCCCCAATTTGATCAGTAAATATGCATTCACAACCGTTCGATTAGAACTTCGGCAATATTTCCAGCTTTTTAATTGGATAACGTTTGCAAATAAATTAGAAGCACGTCATGCAGCAGGTGATACTCCCTTTTGGGAACTTTCGACCCTTGGGGATGCCTACACTCTTCGGGGCTATCCTTTGAACAGGTTTAAAGGCAATAGCTCGATAGCTTACACACTTGAACTCAGAACTTGGCTTTTCGAATTTCCAGAGCTGTATAACCTGAAGTTCGGGGGGCAGTTGTTTACAGATACTGGTCGGGTTTTTACCACTCCGGATGATGTAAAGGACCTGTTTCGTGGTTATAAACAAACAATTGGTTTTGGGGGAGCGATGTCTATTTTTACTCCCGACTTTATTCTACGAGGAGATGTCGGTTTTTCCGAAGATGTGACGCGTATTTATGTTGGCGTAGGATACCTTTTTTAGAATTACTAACTAGAAATTTATTTAGCCATTATGAGTCGTTCAGTATTATTAACTGCAGCCAAAGAAGATACCGAAACTTTTCAGTCTGAACTGAGAGATGAAACCGTTTCAGTTTTGCATTATCCCCTGGAGCGTTATGAGCTGGTAGAAGATGATCAGGATGTGCGTGATACGTTCAAGCTTTTAGATGAGTTTGAGAATATTGTGCACGGTAGTAAACGTAACGCCATGTTTTTTGTGGAAGCCGTTGAGAAGTATGATAAAATGGATGCGGTACGCAACCAGTTGAATTTGGCATTAAATCAGCACACGGCTGACTATTTGGAAGAAGCAGGTATACCGGCGGTGCATCCCCATTCTGATGGCAAGGCGATAGACTTGCTGGAGTTTATGCTGCGTATTAAGCATATTGGTAGTACGCTATATCCATGCGGAGATAAAACCTCGGAAAGTATGCCTGGGCTTTTAAGGGAGTTAGATGTGCCCGTCGAGGAATTGGTTCTCTTTACCCTGGAAGGCCCTGAAGAGTTAAAATTACAGGAGTACCGCAAAGATATTGCTGCCCATGATCCTGCATTTATTATTTTCCATTCACGTCGATCGGTAAATCGATTGCTGGCGGCATTCCCTAACCTAAATTATAGCGAAGCCCACATTACTACGGGAGATCAAGCGGTTACCGAGAAGTTGGAAGGGGAGGGTATTGAGGTAGATAGCCAGGCCGAAGGAAGTTGGAGTTCTATTCGTAAAATAATTAAGGAAGAGCTGGAAGGGTGAGTTTTGGATGCTAGAATCTGTAAAGTGGAGTCATCTATTAACGGTTGTCAGTCCCCCGTCATCGGTACAGTTTCGTGATCAGCTACGTAACACTTAGAACTTAATCACTTCGCACTCCAACACTAAAAGTGCACTACCGTACAACCTGCACCCCCTTGCTGAATGGGAGCAATTTCATAGCTAGAAACCTCTTTTCGCTTGTTCAAATACTCATGGACAAGATTCTTAAGAATGCCTTCACCCTTGCCATGCACAATTTGTACTTCATTACGTCCGGCAGCAAGCGCATTATCGATATAGTGTTCCACTTCTTTCATCGCCTCACGGCCGCGCATGCCTCGAATGCTAAGCTGGGGCTTTACCATTTTGTATCGACTGCCTTCTTCAAAGTTGACCTTCACTTTCTGCTTTTTTTTCTTCTTTTTCGAAGCGTCCTCAACCTTGACCAACTTCTTATATTTCGTTTTAACGCGCAATCCGCCCGCTGATATAACTGCTTTATTACCATTGATCTCTTTAAGTTCTCCAGTCGTGTTAGCATCTTTGAGCCGAACCAAATCGCCCACTTGCGGTTTTTCTTTAGCATCCTGGTAGCGCTCTTCCTGCTCTTCTTCCAGTTGCTGCAGTTCTGAATCAATCTGTTTGCGATGTTCTTCAACCTCTTTACGGGCTTCCTTAATTGTTTCATCATCTTTGTGCCCCTTTTCAACTATACGCTCTACAGCCTCTTCAATCTTTTTATTGGCTGAATCCATGATATTTTTAGCTTCCTTAAGGGCCTTTTCACGGATTTTCTGCTTCTCTTTCTCAATAGCCGTGCGCTTCTCTTTGTAGCGATGCCGCTCTTTTTCAGTGTTTGCTTTTAGTTTGTCATACTTCTTTTTGAGCTCCTCTGCCTCTTGGCTCTTTGTTTCCAACTCTGAGATAAGGGTCTCCATATCTCCTTTAGCTTCTCCCAGGAGCGTTCGGGCATTGCTCAGAAGTTCTTCTTGTAGCTCCATCCGTTCTGCAATTTCAAAAGCATAGCTGCTGCCGGGAATTCCTTTCTTAAACCGATAGGTGGGCGATAATGTATCTTGGTCAAACTCCATTGACCCATTGACAGCATAGTCACGTTCATGAGCAAATACTTTGAGTGAGCCGTGGTGAGTAGTAACTAGTATTTTAGCTTTGCGCTCCATCAGGATTTCAATAAAAGCCTGAAACAGAGCGCCCCCTTCCTCGGGATCAGTTCCCGCTGCGGCCTCATCAATGAGAACCAAGCTATTTTCATTAGCTTCTGCCAATGTATGTTTCATCCACTCCAGGCGTGAAGAAAAAGTACTCAAATCATTTTCAATAGATTGGTCGTCGCCCATATCTACAAAAATACTGTCGAATATAGGGATTTCAGAGCTGTCACGGGCGGGGATTGCAAAACCCGCCTGTATCATCATAGAACAGAGACTAAGAGTTTTAAGAGCTACCGATTTTCCACCCGCATTGGGACCGGTAATAACGAGGCACCGTTCTTCCTCTTCAAGTTCCATATCCAGCGGCACTACCTTTTCTTGTTTGTTTTCCGGAAGTCCGCGGTTTTTAAGCAGCAACAGGGGATTGTATGCTTCTTTTATATAAAGATGAGAGGTTTCGGAAATAACTGGCGTAAAACCGTCCATATCGATACTGAGTTCTGCCTTAGCACGTATAATATCGAGAGTGGTAAGGCAGTCCATGTTTTGTCGAATTTTATCACTTCGTTTTCGGATTTCACTAGTCAGTTCCCGTAAAATCCGTTCAATCTCCTGTTTCTCTTCCGACTCAAGCTGACGAATCTCATTATTGATATTTAACGCTTCTACCGGTTCTAGGTACACCGTTTGGCCCGAAGAAGATACATCGTGGACAAATCCTTTAACCTTTCGTTTATACTCAACCTGTACCGGTACCACCATGCGTCCATTGCGGATGGTAGGGCCCTCATCAGAAGCCATACCCTTTTTCGATAGGCGTCCCATTACCCGGTTGATTGTGGTACGCAGATCATTCTTTCGGTTATTAATTCTTTTGCGAATAGAGCGAAGTTTAGGACTGGCATCATCACGGAGTTCCCCATTCTCTGTGAGTACCTCTTGTAACGTTTCTTCCAAATTTTTCAAGGGGATCAGTGCAATAGAAACTTCTTTGAGAGCCGGGTAGTGTTCTTCGCGCTCTTCGATATAGGTTTTAATACGGCGAGCCGTAATGCTGAGCTCTAATATCTTAACAAAAGCCTGAAGTGGAATAATACTATTTTGGGGTCGGGCTTTGTCCAGAAACTGTTGGACATCATGTAGGTTATTGAGGGGAAAGGACGAATCATTGAGAAGCAGGTCCATCATTTCAGCGGTCTGCTCCAGCCGTCGTTCAATAACCTGTCGGTCAGAAAAGGGCTGCATCATCGCTATCTGCTCTTTTGCCATCTTCGATCGGGCTTTGTCTTGCGTTGCCGATCGTACTGAATTAAAGCCAACTTTCTCACTCAGACGTTCTGGAAATAGGTGCATATACAAATAAACTTCAGGCTATCCTGTTATCAAAAAAATGATCAGGATATAGATACTGGGGTTAAAAAGAATTCAATTGTCCTAAATATAAGCTTCTTTCAACGGAAATGATGAATTTGAAAAGAGGAAAATAATTGTTAATTGAAGAGCAACAATTGAATCATAAAATAAGAGTATATATGCGATTGGATATCTACCAGGTAGATGCTTTTGCGAAAGAACTTTTTGAAGGAAATCCTGCAGCCGTTTGCCCTTTGGAAGAATGGTTGCCTGATGAGCAAATGCAACAAATTGCGATGGAGAATAATCTCTCCGAAACCGCTTTTTTTGTACAAACGGATAACGGGTTTCATCTGCGATGGTTTACCCCGACAACAGAAGTAGACCTATGTGGACATGCGACCTTGGCAACAGCACATGTTATTTTTGAGCATCTCAACTATCCGGAAAATGAAATACATTTTAATTCTCGCAGCGGAGAACTAATCGTAAAAAAAGAGCAGGGACGACTGAAAATGAACTTTCCTGCTGCTAAGGTTAAAGAAGCCCAACTCCCCGATTTTTTGGAAAAAGCGATAGGAGTATCATGTCAGGAACTGTACCGTGATACCGATTTGCTATACGTAGTAGAAAGTGAGCAGCAGGTCCGTGACCTCAATCCTGACATTCGTTTGCTGGCCAAAGCCGATGTGCGCGGCGTCATTGTGACAGCGCTGGGAAATGAAGTCGATTTTGTCTCTCGGTTTTTTGCTCCCAATGCCGGTGTCGATGAAGATCCCGTAACCGGTTCTGCCCACACAATGCTAATACCCTATTGGAGTGAGAAACTGGGTAAAAAAGAATTGATCGCCCGGCAAATATCTCAACGAGGAGGCACAGTTTATTGTACATACTTAGGCGAACGTGTACAATTAGCTGGTGAAGCATGCACCTTTTTAGAGGGAAAAGTTCAGCTATGATAGAGATCGCCATACTATTGATTTTAGGTATTATCGCAGGTATTGTTGCCGGACTATTTGGTCTGGGCGGTGGCGTATTATTTACCCCCATCCTCTTCTTTGTCTTGAGTGATGCCGGTATTGAAAACCCCGTAGTGTTAACTATTGGCAGTTCTCTGTTTTGTACTTTTATTGCTGCAGCAGGCAGCTCGGTCCGGCAGTTTCAGCAAAAGAATTTTTTCTGGAAAGATGGGCTCAAAGTTGGGTTGATGGGGGCGGCAGGTGTTTATCTCGGAAAGCTTGTAATTACTTCACCATACTATAGTAAACAGGAGTTTGTCATCTTCTTTAGCCTGCTGTTGTTCTATGTTGCTTATATGTTTTATCGCAGAGGAAATAACAAGTCTAAAATAATTAAATCCAACAATAATGAGATAGCTATTTCACAATCTCTTGTAACAGGGGGATTAGGGGGATTTGTGGCAGCCTTAGCCGGTATCGGCGGCGGTGGTGTAATGGTGCCCCTTCTCAACCTGCTCTATAAAAAGCACTTTTCCCGTGCCGTCAGCATCTCGTCACTCGCTATTGTAATGATCTCACTGTCGGGATGGGTACAGCTTGGTTTGGCAGGTAAAGGTATTGAAACATTAACTGCGTTCCATTGGGGGTACGTAGATTTTGGTGCAGCATTGCCGCTGGCCATAGGGGGGCTGTTCGGGGGTTTTGTGGGGGCTCTCTTTAACTTGAAAGTAGATCGACGCTACCTGCAGTTGGCTTTTGCAGTTCTGGCCGTGGGGATGGCTATCAAGTTAATTGCAGAAGTTTTTTAGCTTAAGAAGGCTTTGCAAAACTATCTCCATATTGTCATTCTGTCCGCCGTCAGGCGTATGAGAATCTCCTATTCATTTTTTGGCGTTTAAACCAAGATCCTGAACTGGATTCAGGATGACAAGCTAGGTTTTGTAAAGCGCTCTAAAAGATTTTCCACCACGCTTTTTCTGTGATATCGAAGTCGTATGATTCGCTTTTTTCTTTCAGGATCGTTTTTAAGTTTTTAAACTCGTCGGCCGCTAGATAGGACAGTCGAAAGCGTTCTTTGGTTCCACTCTCATAAGTAAGGCGAAGACTGAATTTTGTGAGGGTAATATTATCCAGCTTATTCCAATAAGTGTCAGCACTTCATCAAGGATTAGTTTATGGAGTTCAATGGCCAGTAAACCATACTACCAATGAATAGCATTCCTTTGGCGAAGAGCATGCTCCTGGTATCGGTATCTGTTTCGTAGGTGGCCATGTCCAAAAGAAATGGGATTAAAAAAATAGCTCACCCCCGTTTAAAAGCATGAGCTATTTTAAAAGAATAATTTAGGGATAAATATCTACTTGGCTCCGTTGTCTTTCATGGCCGGGCGTTGCAAGTATGGCAAGCCATCAGTAATCCACTCAGGAGCTTCTTTACCTAAGAGATAATGCTCATGCCATTGGAAAGCACGGTTGGCATAGTCGATCTGGTTTTCTTCGCGAGCCAGCCCGTGGTTTTCTCCTTCATATACCAGCATTACAAAGGGGTTTTGCATACGGCGCATCGTGTTGTACAGTTCAACACCTTGATTAAAGTCCACAGCACCATCTTGGGTTCCAAATTCTACCAAGAGTGGAGTACTTACCCCCTCCATTTGGAAGATAGGAGAGTTTTCTACAAAGTTATCCCAATCTTTCCACCATGGATCAGGAAAACGACCCTGACTAACTTCAAATATATTAGCATCGGGCGTACCGGAATTCCAATACACCGAATTATACATGCTGATCATATTGGTAAGAGGGGCCCCTGCAACAGCTGAATTAAACAAGTTTGTTTGCGTTATGATAAAAGTTGTTTGATACGCTCCCCATGAGTGACCGGTTAATCCAATTTGGTCTTTGTTAACCATTCCGGTATCAATCATTTTTTCTACTGCCGGTACTACGCTTTCAACTGCGGATATTCCGGGATTACTTAATTCGTAGGTGATATCCGGTTGGAAAACGAAATATCCTTCCGAAGAAAAGCGCCTAAAGTTATACGGATTTCTCTTCGTAGGAATGCTATACTGATGGGTTGTCTGTGATCGCTCTTCATAAATATAAGTGATCATCGGGTATTTTTTGTCAGGATCATAGTTGGCAGGGTAGAGAAGCCGGCCCTCTAACTGCTCACCGTTTGCATTGGTAAAAGTGACAACCTCATCATCAGCCCAGTAATAGTTATCTTGTTGGGGATTGGTGTATGTCAAGGCTACCGGGTCAGCAAAGTCGTAGTCAACATGGAAGAAATCAGGAGAATCGGTAGCCGATTGTACCTGGTATATATAATGTTCGGTAGAATCTGCTTTAGTAAGGCGGTTATACATTTTAGGTTCATAAACCAGGGTATGTGTTTGTCCGGCTTTACTAGTACGAGCATAGCCCCGATCTTTACTTTCATCTCCATACATAGAGAAATAGATGGTTTCGTCTTTGGCAATGCCTTTATTGTCGTAGTCGAATCGTACTTGTCGATAGCGAATTTTATCTTGAGTGCCTGACGTCAGCTTTTCTGTCTTACTTCCATCAGCCCAAATTTTGTATGCGTCATACTGGTCATAGACAATGAACCATCTGTCATCTTCGGCCCACTCTCCTCTGCCGAAAGGACGTCGGTTTTTACGCCCGTTAACATTAGTGAAGTTTTGAAAGCGGGTATTAATATTTTTGGTCAGATTTATATGTTTTCCTTTTTCAATATTGTAGACCCACCAGTTTTGATCTTTAAAATATTGTAGATATTTACCATCAGGTGAGTTTCTTATATATTCGTGCTTTTCAAGGATTTTCTTGGATTCACCTGATGTTACATCAACCAGATATACATCTTTCCATTCCTCTTCAAAAGTGGGCTCATAGGGTTTAGGGTTATATCCCACCGCATATTGTTGGTTCCCGGTAAGGAATGTTTCTTCAAGCATTTCATTACCAATTTGCACAAAGGTGTTTTCATCTAAATGCCAGGCAGCAAGGTGATTCTCTTGTTTCATTTGCCCGACTAACACTTCTTGTTTTGCTTGAATGTTATCATCCTTCCAGTGCCACACTTCTACATTTGAGGGGTCCAGGTCACCTCCGCTATCTTTTTTCGTAGAGTCTGCCTTTGTCTCTTTTTCTTTTTTCTCCCATTCCATAATTCCAAAGAAAAGGGTTTTAGTATCTTCCGACCATTTTAGATTTCGATAATCAACGATGCGATACTCATCAGGAAAATTATTTATGTTGTGATGGTTAAAAATATTTTTTTCTGGTGACTTATGGATATTCTTAAATGCTAATATTTGATGTGTGATATTTTTGAAATCACTGTCTTCCTTTTCCTTAAGGAAAGCCAAAGCTGTTCCATCTTCACTCCATTCCAGGCTCTTGTATGTGGTAGTATCGCTGTCTAGTACAGTAATTCGTCCTGTAGAAAGATCATACAAATGAGCACCATTACCGAGGGTGGTGTGAGCATCAAGAAGCACAGCCAGCTTGGTGCTCCCGTCATTAAAGGCATATTCCGATACATTCCCGATGAGTTGATTCGTTCCTTCCTGCAGGTTTCGGAGGATGAGATCTGTACCCTCTGCTTTTGACTGTTCGGCCTGGTACTTTTTCATCGCGAGGTAGTGCCCGTTATCGGAGAAAGTATAGCTTGAAATATTTTTAAACGTATCAACTTCAGTTGTGGACAGATTCATTAAACCCAGCTTAAGACGAACCTGTTTATCTTGTTTTTCGAGTTTCTCTTTTTTGTTTTCTGAGACTCCGATTTGAAACGCAGCCCACTGATTATCTTGAGAGAACTCGAGCCTTTCTGCATGCATATACTTATGGTCACCGGTAGAATCTGTGCCCACTTTTTTGATGGTAAGCCACCCATCTCCATCTACCAGGTTGATATTATAACCGAACCATTCTCCATTGGCCGATAATTCTGTAGATCTAATAGACTGCCACTGGTCATAATCATCGGGAGTGAGCTTTTGTTTTTGGGCAAAAAGAGAGCTTATAGTTAATAATGATAAAACAAGAGTAAAAGTAGAAAGCTTAATAAGCCGCATTGCGAAGCACATTTGTTGAAGATTGAACACACTGATTGTAACACTACAAAATTTGAGTGGGATGGGAAGATAGCTCTTAGAGTCCATTATCCGAAATACAAAAGTTAAAGGTGGCGGGAGATTATAAAAAAGGAGTCCCCGGTCAGGAGACTCCTTCTGTATTATAGCAATCAAAATCCGCATAAACGCGGGAGTGATATCACTGATAAAATATCAGCATATCAACATACAGCAATGAACGTAGGGTTCACTGATTTTCGTTAATCCATAATTTTGCGCAGAAACGCAGGTTGGTCAGAATCGGATTTATCAATTCGTTCCCTGCGATTGTTAAGCAATTCGTCGCCCTGTTTCTGCTCGTCTTGCATCTGTTGTTCTTGTTCGTTCTCTTTTTCGTCACTTAGGGAACGGACATTTTTCAAACCACGTCTATGAAATGCCGGTTGATCCATATGTTTGAGGTTTTTCTCCCCTTTATAAAATGGATCATTGGTAGCAGAATGTTTGGTTTGCCCGGTCATATCTTTGGCCGAAGGCATTTCGAGATCGTTTGATTTCTGCTCGTTTCCGGATTTCGAGTTCGGGGCAACCCGGGCCTCATTATCACTTTCGGCCAGGTCGAATCCGGTAGCGATGACGGTTACGCGTAGCTCGTCGTCAAAACTTTCGTCGAGTACTGTACCGAGTATGATTTCAGCATCTTCTCCGGCTTCTTGTTGAATGATGCTGGTTGCAGTGGTGGTTTCGCGCATTCCCAAGTTAGCACCAGATGAGATGTTGACCAGAACATTGCGTGCACCTCGAATACTCACCCCGTCGAGCAGCGGTGAGTTGATTGCTTCGCGGGCTGCAATTTCTGCACGGTCTTCGCCTGTAGAACTTGCTGATCCCATAATGGCAGCACCTCCATCAAGCATGGTGGTACGCACGTCAGCAAAGTCAAGGTTGATAAGACCGGGCATTAAGATCAGGTCTGAAATACCACGGGTGGCATTGTAGAGTACTTGGTTGGCCTGATCGAAAGCCTCAAGAAGAGTGGTGTCTTCATTGGCAATCTCCATCAATTGTTCGTTGGGGATTACAATAACTGTATCACTGTTTTTCTTGAGTTCGGTAATGCCTTCAAGGGCATATTTCATCCGTTTGGGACCTTCGCAATCGAATGGGGTAGTGACGATGCCTACCGTCAGTATCCCCTTCCGTTTGGCAATACCTGAGACTACAGGGGCACCACCGGTACCGGTACCGCCGCCCATTCCGGCGGTGACAAATACCATGTCGGCGCCTTCTATTGCTTCTTCAATTTCGTGTCGATTTTCTTCTACCGCTTCTCGACCAATTTCGGGTCGAGCACCGGCTCCGAGTCCATTAGTGAGGTTAGCTCCCACCTGGATCGTGATATCGGCCATGCTATTCTTTAAGGCCTGAGCATCAGTATTGAGTGCTATATACTCGACACTGGTCAAGCCTTTATGGATCATGTTGTTAACGGCATTACCGCCGCCGCCTCCAACACCCACGACTTTAATTTTCGCATTGTCTTGACCGTCGATGTCAAAACTAAAACGAGAGTTGAGGTTAGACATAATAGTTACTCCTTGGTTTGATTGCTGTATGCTGTTTGTGTTACTGTTTGATTGCTAGTGTTTATTGCTATAATTCCTTGAACCAGCTTTTCATACGATCAGCGATGCGATTCATCACTTTCTCGACGCTGGAACCTTGGGTTGATGAGGGCACGATAGCCTGGTTTGCAGGACCGCTGCCCGTCTCAATGGCGTGCATCACTAAACCCACGCCGGTTGCATAAATTGGATTGTTAACTTCTTCAATGAGTCCGCCACTGAGTCCGAGCGGTTTGCCAATTTTGGCATCCATGCCAAGTACTTCGTTGGCAAGGGGACATACGTTTTTTATGAGTGAGCCTCCGCCGCTGAGCACCACTCCGGCACTCAGGTTGTCGGCATAGCCACTTCGTTTAACTTCAATGGCGACAATCTCCAGGATCTCTTCCATACGTGCCTGTATGATTTTTGCCAGAATACTTTTTGTAATTTCTTTGGGTGGACGCCCGGCTATACCGGGTACGGTAATGGCTTCATCTTCTTGGATCATATCTACATACGCTTCACCATGCTCGCGCTTCAGTTTTTCAGCTTGGTCATCCAGTACACTAAGTCCTACGCGGATGTCATCAGTGACTTTTTTACCTGCAATAGCGATAACTGCAGTATGGCGAATCGTGTTATCCTGGAAAATGGCTACATCAGTAGTACCGCCACCGATATCGACCAGTACCACACCGGCTTCTTTCTCTTCATCATCAAGTACGGAATAGGAAGAGGCCAGAGGCTCAAGAATAATATCGGCAACTTGGTATCCGGCGCGTTCAACACAGCGATAGATATTTTTTGCAGCTGATACGAGACCGGTAATAATGTGGACTTCCGCTTCCATTCGCATACCACTCATACCCACGGGGTCGCTGATCCCATCTTGTCCATCAACGACAAACTCTTGTGGAATAACGTGGATAATCTGCTGGTCGGTAGGCAGCATAATCTGCTGGCAATCTTCGAGCAGGCGTTCTACATCATCTACTGTAATTTCATTGTCACGGTTATTAATGGTGATCACCCCTTTGCTGCGCATACTGCGGATGTGATCGCCGGCAATGCCAACATTTACTGAGTTTACCTCGATTCCGGAAGCAAGCTGTGCCTGTTCCACAGCAGTTTGTATAGCATTCACGGTCTTGTCGATATTCACCACCACTCCACGATTTAAACCATCGCTTGGGGCTTTACCTACACCCAGGATATGAATCCGGTCCTGAGGATCGATGGATGCAACAATAGCACAAACTTTGGTTGTGCCAATATCCAATCCGACGACAATTCGGTCTTTTTGTTCTTCCATAATACTATCCACGTACTGTTATATGATTTATTTTCATCATGTCATGCTGAGTTTATTTCAGCATCTATCAGCAGGATCTTTGAGATCCTGAAACAATTCCAGGATGACATGTTTGTTATTATTATATTTATGTTCCTTTTTCTCGGGTTACAATTTGTCCTTGAAAGCGCAGATCAACCGAACGCATTGCTTCAATTCCTTTTTGTTTGATAACCTTGCCATAGAATGCTTCCCAGTTTTGTAACCGGTTTGCATAATCACCTTTGCCAAAAATTAGTTTTACACCATTTTGATTTGTCAGTGCAATAATGCCGTCTTTATTAGTCCAGGCAACTTCACTAATAGTAGCATTACTGACCTTTTTTCTATGAACGGTTGTTAAAAAGTGAGAGGCATATCTAAATGCATCGCTGCTGAGTGTATCCCCCAAAGGGGTTGCTTTAAATCCATAAAGAATGGGCACATCAACGCTTTTGCCCAATACTTTCGGGAGACGAACTCCCTCTTGGTCTACATATACTTTTTTACTTCCATCAGCGATCAGCGCTATAGGTTGTCGCTCAGTAATCTGCACCATGAGGTTGCCATTGGGTTCCACACTGATATTTGCTCTGTCGACGTAGGCCAGTTTTTCAAATTGGCGTATTATATCCGCATAATTAATACTATCCGGATTCACACCAGTAGGCACTTCTACCTGTTGCAACTCTTCAGCCGTAGTAAAGTAATTGCCTTCAAAGCGAACTTGCTGCACGGTCATATTAGCGCTCCAATATAGGCCACCAACGATAGCAATGCCCAGAACCAATATAGCTCCGGCTACCCATGGCAGTGGATTTTTACCGCTTTTTGATTTGTTATCTGTTTCCTTTTTCGTCATCAGTTATTTTAATTCAGATATATTACTGATTTATTACTTCTTCAAAGTTGAAATTCCTGCTTCCAGTGCTTCTACAAACTGTTCGCTGTATTTATAAATATCACCGGCCCCCATCGTGATTATGACATCACCGGGTTCTACAATCTCTTTGAGCTGTTTAGGAAGCTCAGCTTTATCTTCCACATAGTGTACCTTCCGGTGGCCATACTCTTTGGCAGCATCTGCAATAAGCTTGCCGTCTACCCCTTTTATGGGATCTTCACGCGATGGATAGACATCTGTAATTACGGAGACCTCCGCATCAAAGAATGAAAGTCCAAACTCTTCAAAGAGCTCTTGCGTACGTGAATACAAGTGAGGCTGAAAGACTGCCACAATACGGCGGTCTTTCCAGCCTTCGCGTGCGGCACTAAGTGTTGCCTGTACTTCGGTAGGATGGTGTGCATAATCATCAATAACGATCACATCATCCTTCTCTGCTTTAAGTTGAAAGCGTCGGAAAACGCCCTTAAAGCGTTCCAGGCCAGATTTTATTTGTTTAAAGTCAATATCCAGTTCCAAGCCTACAGCAACAGCAGCTAAGGCATTTTTCACATTATGTTCGCCCGGAGCATTGAGCTTTATTTCCCCCAGCTTTTCTCCCTCATCAATCACAGTGAAGGTGCTGGTAAAGTGATCGATTTCAATGTCGATTGCCCGGATTTCTGCCTGCGGTGTTAAACCGTAGGTGATAGTTCTTCGTTCTAATTTCGGAATGATACTCCGTACATTGGGGTCATCTAGGCATAAAGCTACAGCGCCGTAAAAAGGAACTTTGTTAGCAAACTCAATGAAGGCTTCTTTTACATCGTCCAGGTTATCATAAATATCCAGATGTTCGGCTTCGATATTGGTGATGACACCCAGCGAAGGAGTGAGTCGTAAAAAAGTACGATCAAACTCATCAGCTTCTACGACAATAATATCACCTTTACCAACAACGGCATTGGTTTCAGAAAAGCTGTGCACTTTGCCACCTACCATGATTGTAGGATCAAAACTACCATCCTGTATTACATGACCAATCATAGTTGTGGTAGTAGTTTTCCCATGGGTGCCCGCTACGCCCACGCCATACTTCATTCGCATAAGTTCAGCCAGCATTTCGGCTCGCTTAATAACGGGGATACCTTGTTCTAGGGCCGCTTTTGTTTCAATATTTTCTTCTGCTTTTACGGCACTGGTATAAACGACGACATCGCAGCCTTCAATATTTTTTTCATCATGGCCAATAGCGATATTAGCTCCAAGTTTCTGGAGTCGTTCAATGGTTTCGCCCATACTGGCATCTGAGCCGGATACGATATATCCCTTTTGCAGTAGGATTTCGGCCATGCCGCTCATACCGATACCGCCAATACCTACCATGTGAATATGGCGAGTTCGTCCGAATATAGGCTGTGTTTGTATTTGCTTGCTCATTAAGCTTATTTGCTTTTATCAGTCTATCATGAAAACTACTTTCAGCATCTCCTGTTTTGCAGAGATCCTGAAAAAAGTTCAGGATTATATTTTTAGTTTATGGGTTATGTTGTTTTGCTAATTCGAAAACTTTATTAGCGATAGTTTTTGCAGCTTCTGGTCGTGCTAGGCTTTTTGCTGCATTGTTCATCTGTTTCAGTTTGTTTTTGTCGTGAATAACTTTTCCAATAAGGGATGGTAGCATATCCTTTAACTCATTATCAGGAGCCATTTTTGCTGCTCCTTCTTGTACCATTGATTGTGCATTTTTTGTTTGGTGATCTCCTGCTACATTGGGGGAGGGCACAAGTATGCTTGCATTTCCTGTAAGGGCTAACTCTGCACATGAAAGAGCACCGGCACGACTGACAACAATATCCGCTACTTCATAAGCTGCAGGCATATCGTGTATAAAATCTTTGAGTAACAGCTGATCATATGCTTGTGGTCTGATATCGCTTCGTAGCTGATCATAATATCGTTTGCCGCACTGCCAGATAATCTGTAACCCCATTTCATCATGAAGCTTCTCAATATTATGAAGCATCGCTTCATTAATGCTTTTTGCACCGCCGCTACCGCCTAACACCAAAAGCGTCTTTTTGTTCTGGCTAAATCCAAAGTTTTTGTAGGCCTGTTGTTGGTCAATAGCTGTAAGTGACTTTCGCGTGGGATTACCGGCAAGCTTCGTTTTTTCAATAGGGAAGTAATGGTCCGCTTCTTTAAAGGCTGTAAAAATATATTCGGCATTTTTACCCAAGATCCGGTTGGTTACTCCCGGGTAGCTATTTTGTTCTTGTACAACCAGTGGAATACCTTTTTGGGTGGCTACCCAACCAATGGGGCCGGCAGCATAACCGCCACAAGAGATTACGACATCAGGTTTGAAACGGTTTAGAATTCGCAGGCTCTGTACCAAGCTTGTGACTAATTTTACAGGGAAAATTAAGTTTTTGACAGTGAGACGGCGGTGGAACCCGCTGATCCAAATACTGGTAATATTGTAACCGGCCTTTGGCACGGTTTCCCATTCCATATGGTCTTTAGTGCCAACAAAAAGGATATCGGTATCATCATAGGTCTCCCGCAACGCATCGGCAATAGCGATGGCCGGGTAGACGTGCCCTCCAGTACCTCCGGCTGCTATGAGCACTTTTACTTCGCTCATAGCAGCGGAGACTGGTCCGCCTTGTGATGATATGTTCTTTGCTGCAGCGCTATGCATAAAAAACTGCTTTTTTGTTGTTACTATGCTTTGAAATATTCATTAGGATGCCAATCATTAGGCCTGCAAAAAGAATACTTGTTCCTCCATAGCTCACAAAGGGCATGGGGAGACCGGTTACAGGTAGCAGTCCACTAGCTACACCTGCATTGATAAATCCATAGAGAACGATAGTGAGTGTACATCCTACAGCCATTAACATGCCAAGGGTATCGGGAGCATTTTTAGCAATTTTACCAATGCCTCGGAATAGTATTACACTAAATAATATGATAAGTGAAACAGAGCCAAGCAGGCCGTACTCTTCGGCGATAATAGCAAAAATAAAGTCGTTGTAGGGAGCGGGCAGGAAGTTTCGCTGAGTGCTTTTCCCAATTCCGACTCCAAAAATTTCGCCTTGCGCAATAGCAATATGAGCCTGTTGGGCCTGGTATCCTTCTGCTACATTAAATTCGTTGCTATTGATATCCGTAATTTGATTTACATACTGGTTGATACGGCTCTGGCGTTCCGGTGATTGCCAAATGAGCAGGGCAGCCCCCATAATACCAATCAGCATAAGCGAGCCCAGCTGCATTGTGCTGATACGTCCGATAAACATTACCAGCAGTGATAATCCCATAAGGACTGCAGCACTGCTGAAGTCTTCAATACCGATAAGGCCACAGGTGATAACCACCCAAAACATGATGGGTAAAAATGCTCGTTTAAAATCTTTGATATAATCCTGCTTCTCTTCTAATAATACGGAGATATGGATCAGCAGGGCTAGGGAGGCAAAAGGAGCAGGCTGGAATGAAAATCCACCGATATTTAATGATCGTTTAGCTCCAAATACCTCATTGCCAAATACCATTACGGCAATAAGCAGTATCCAGCTAATGACCATCCCCATGCGGCTGAACTTGGCCAGCAAGTGATAATCTATCTTGGAAGCAATAAGCATAGCGAGAAAGGCGATGCCCAGTTTTAACGCATGGCCTATCACCAGACTTCCTGCTGTAGTGTGTTTCGTTTCTGCGAAATAGGCTATAGAAGAATATACCGCTAGCACCCCGATAATCATCAAGAATATCACCGATATAAGGAGTACGCGATCGCTACCCTGCTTGGGGGTATCGATGTCATCCGGGCTGGTACCCATAATGGATGAAATATTTTTATTTGGCGTAGTGTATAGCATATTTCGTTGTTTTCAGTCTTCAGCTTTCAGCTAATGAATAGTCAATGCGCAATAGCTGAAAACTGAAAGCTGACTCCGGTTAAAGTCTATTTACTGCTTTTTTAAATTCGTTACCTCGGTGTTTGTAATTATCGTACATATCAAATGAAGAGCAAGCTGGACTTAACAATACCGCTTCGCCTCGTTTTGCTCCTTTTTTAGCTTTTCGTACAGCTTCATTCATATTATTCGCGGTATTAAAATGAGGAACAATTGTTTTTAGTTGTTCTTCTATAAGAGGGCGTGCTTCACCGATAGCGATAATCGTATGCACTTTTTCGCGGATTTGGTCTGCCAATTCCAAGTAGTCATTGCCTTTATCACGCCCGCCGAGAATAAGTGTAAGCGGCACATTAAAGCTGTCCAAGGCATACCATACAGCATTGATGTTGGTTGCCTTGCTGTCATTGATATACTTGACGCCTTGGGCTTCACGCACAAATTCCAGACGGTGTTCGACTCCTTCAAAAGTTTTTAAGCTTTCACGTATCACATCATTATTTATCTCAGAAGCACGGGCAGCCAAGGCTGTCGCCAAGCCGTTTTTTAAATTGTGCGTTCCGGAAAGTTGTACATCGCTGATCGGCATCAGTACCTCTTCTTCTTGGTTAATTTTGAGAATGATGTTTTGATTGCGTATAAACGCCCCGTCGCTTTCTTCTGGCTCTTTCTGGTTCGAAAAGGCCAGTAGTTTTGGGACATCGGCTTTTTTTTTGAGCATATTGACAAAGTTGGCAATGGTTGGATCATCATAGTTATAGATGAACCAGTCATTACCGGATTGATTCTCAGTAATTCTAAATTTTGAGGCCGCATATTTCGAAAAGTCATCATCATAGCGATCCAGATGATCGGCCGTTATATTAAGCAGTAGGCTTACATCTGGTTTAAAGGTGTCAATATGATCGAGCTGGAAGCTGCTCACCTCCAACAAGCTATCGGTATTTTCAGAAGTATGTTCTACAGCATCCGAAAAAGCATGGCCGATATTGCCGGCAGTAATATGATCGCGCTCAGCCTTTTGCCAGGTGTGATCAAGCCAGTGAGTGACGGTTGTTTTGCCATTACTTCCTGTGACCGCTGTAATTGGCCCCTCATTGAACCAGCTGGCAATTTCAATTTCTGAGAATACTTCTTTTCCGGCATTAAGATATTCTTGAATCAAGGGTGCTTCTGTTGGCACGCCTGGACTTACTGCCAAGAAGTCTGCGCCACTTGCGTTATCTGTATGTCCTTTTTCTTCAAATGGGATATTGTTCTCTTTAAGCTTCGCTTTTACATTATCAGCGATAGCCCCATGGTCTGTAATAAACACACGAGCTCCTTTACGCTTCAGCAACGAAGCGACAGCCAGCCCGCTTCTGGCGGCGCCTACTACAACGATATGTTGGTTTTGAACTTCTCTCATCGCAGTTTCAGAGTTAAGAGGCTGAGAATTCCGAGGAGTACTGCAATAATCCAGAAACGAACAACAATTTTGGATTCGGGCAGTCCTTTCTTCTCAAAATGATGGTGAATGGGTGTCATCAAAAATACTCGCTTCCCTTCACCATATTTGCGTTTGGTGTATTTGAAATAGGTTGTTTGAATAATGACTGAGACCGTTTCAACAAAGAAAATTCCACATATTATTGGCAGTAATAATTCTTTATGCAGCATGAGTGCAAGAGCACCGAATGATCCCCCCAGTGCTAATGATCCGGTATCCCCCATAAAAACAGAAGCGGGGTGGGTATTATACCAGAGAAATCCCATACAGGCTCCTACCAGTGATGCGCAAAAGATGGTCAGCTCTCCTGAGCCCGGCAGATAAATAATGTTGAGAAAGTCTGAGAAGTCAGTTCGCCCGGAAACGTAAGCAAAAATACCAAGAATGAGCCCTGCAATAGCCGATGTCCCAGCTGCTAGTCCATCAAGCCCATCTGTTAAATTGGTAGCATTGCTCACAGCTGTTATAACAAAAATGACCATGGGGATATAGATAACCCATCCCAAGGCTTCTCCTAAAAAGGCGTAATCAATATTGACACTTTTTAAAAAAGGCACGGTTGAAAGCGTATTGAAGCTCTTAAAATCGGGCCAGAAGTAGAGGGTTAATCCCAATAGCAGGCCAACCGTAACTTGCCCGGCAATTTTAAATTTACCGCTTAGGCCGGTTTTATCCTTTTTTACGACTTTTATATAGTCATCAATAAAGCCGACAACCCCCAGCACAAGAGTAACGAGAATGATCATCCATGTATATACGCTGTCCATTTTCATCCAAAAGAGGGCCGGAATAAGTACGGCTAATAAGATGATGATGCCACCCATAGTGGGGGTGTGGGCCTTACCCAAGTGGTTATCAAGACCGATATCTTCCCGGATAACTTCGCGAAGCTGCATTTTTTCAAGCCACTGAATGATACGGCGGCCTATCATAACGCTGATAAATAGAGCCATAGCAGCAGCCACAGCAGCCCGTGTAGTGATAAATTCAAATGCGCCAAAGCCGGGGGGCTGATAGTTAATTTCTAACCAGTGTAAGAGTTCGTATAGCATTAGGCACCTCCCGAATTATCATTGGGATTTTTACTTGCTAGTGCTTTACGAGCTATAGCCCGGTCATCAAAATCGTGGCGATGCCCTTGTATTTCTTGATATGTTTCATGGCCTTTGCCGGCAATCAGAATCATGGTATGTCGATCACCATCTTCAATTGCTTTAATAATAGCATCACCTCGGTCTGTAATTCGATCTATTCGTTCGGGGGATTCAAAGCCCACCATAACTTCATCAATTATTTCGTCTGGATCTTCACTTCTGGGATTGTCTGAAGTAACGGTAACTTTATCGCTGTATTTTTCGGCAACTTTGGCCATCTTGGGACGCTTGGTTTTATCTCTGTCTCCGCCACATCCGAAAATGGTATGCAGAGTCTGATTCTCTTGTTTAAGATCGGCCAACGTTTTAACCACATTTTCAAGTGCATCAGGAGTATGAGCGTAATCAACAAACACAACGGGGATATCGCGATTGTCAGCTTGTTGTATGCGTTCCAGTCGTCCTGCAGCTCCTGTTGCTGTTTTCAGGATATCAGCAATAGCTTCTTTCTGATAGCCAATAGTATCGCAGATCAAAAAGGCCTCTACAATATTATAGGCATTAAAAGCACCTACCAGAGGGGTTTCGATGATTTGGTTGCCAATACGTATGACAAGGCCTTCAATACTATTTGATAAAATCTGGCATTCAACATCCAGTGCTTTGTTAAAGCTGAAATCAACTACATTTGCAGAGCAGTCCATTGCTATGAATGCAGCTTTATCATCGTCGCCATTAATAATAGCCCATGCATCGTCATCAAGGCTATCAAATAACTTTTTCTTTGATACTGCATAGGATTTCAAATCATCGTGATAATCGAGGTGGTCGTGACTTAGATTTGTGAAAACACCTACATCAAAATGAACACCTGCCACACGTTCTTGGTCTAATGCATGGGAGGATACCTCCATCACCAAGTGGGTAGAATTGGCTTCTACCATTTTAGCCATGTCTGCAGCCAGTTCAATGGGGTCTGCAGTAGTCAGTAAGCTTCTGAGCTCTTGGTCACCAATACGTTTGGATACGGTGCCCAAGAGAGAGGGTCTGGCACCGAATTGTTGCAATATTTGGAATACAAGGGTAGCAACAGTGGTTTTTCCGTTTGTACCGGTAATACCAATAATCGTGAGCTGCTCAGCAGGGTTCCCTTCAAAGGCTTGCGCCAGCTTGCCTAACAGCGAACGGGTGTTTTCTACCTCCAATACGCATACTTCTTTGTCAGTATAGTATGATTCTTCGCAAATGATTATTGAAGCCCCGTTTGCTACAGCATCCTCAATAAAGATATGACCGTCAACATTGAAACCACGCACGGCAATAAAAACGTCTCCTTTATCCACGGTACGCGAATCTTGTGTAAGCGCACCAATGGTATTCGGCTCCGGACCGGAGACGTCAATCGGATTGCAAAGTGATATAAGTTCGTTAAATGTCAAGGGTTAGTCTCCTGTTAAGGTTTCCATTGCTTTTGCTTTACCGCGAACGGTAATGGCGTGGCCTTGTTTCATCATATCGCCGGGCCGCGGGAATTGGGTATAAACAGTTCCTGAACCGATCATCTTGGTTTTAAAACCTCGGCTGTGAATAACTAAGGTTGCTTTGCGCATACTCATTCCGCCTACATCCGGTATAATAGAGTATCCATCAGGGAGTTCGGCAGTATCAGCAACGGCTATAGTATTTGAAAGTTTAAGCGTAATGTTATCTTCGGAGGTTAGTTTAGTACCGGCTTCGGGTCGTTGCCCGCTTATCCAGTCACCCTCTCCGCTAATCTTGTATTCTAAATTCTGTTGTTCGAGCAAAGACTGGGCTTCCTCCTTGTTAAGTCCTGATAGTTGGGGAGCATAAGCCCAAATTTTGTTTGTTGTTTCACTTTCAATAATCTGTTTTTCAATTTCATCGTCGAGGCCGGCAATACGTTTGGCAGATTCACGGAATATTGGTCCCGCAGTAACGCCACCATAAGGTGGATAGGTATCGGGGTCATCAAGAACGACCAGGCATACATATTTTGGATTTTGAGCTGGGAAAAACCCTACAAATGAAGAACGATACTCGTTGCGATACTGTCCGCCAATGAGCTTTTGAGCTGTTCCCGTTTTGCCGGCAATGGGAAGGCCGTCAATTTGAGCATACTTGGCTGTTCCGGAATCAGTAACAACATTTCGGAATACCGGGTAGAGTTGCTCCAGGGTTTCCCGTTCGGCAATTTGTCGTACTTCTACATCATTGTGACTCCAACTGGTATTTCCTTGAGCATTGGTGGCTTTTTCTACAAGGTATGGACGCATCATTTTACCTCCGTTGGCAAAAGCGGCATAAGCTTGAGCCAATTGAATGGGGGTAACCTGAAGCTCATATCCAATAGACATCCATGGCAGGGAAACTTCACTCCATTCATAAGGCTTGGGCAGTCTTCCGGTTTCTTCATTAGGCAAGTCTACATTAGTAGGTGTGCCAAATCCAAGATTGCGGGCATACTGATAAAATGTATCCTTGGACAAACGCATGGCGATTTCTGCAGTAGCTACGTTTGATGATTTTTGTATAACCTCGGGGAAGCTGAGTGTTCCAAGAGGTTCATGGTCACGCATCCATTGTCCGTGAATTTTTGTTTTCCCGTTTTCAGGAGTTTCAAAGGATTCTGAAAATTGCACTTTTTGTTGTTCAACAGCAGCTATAGCAGTAACCAGTTTAAAAGTAGAGCCGGGCTCGATCATATCCGAGATCGCAAAATTCCTGCGGTTAGTACTGTTCAGGGAAGCAGGGTTATTTGGGTTGAATGTGGGATAATTAGCCATCGCTTTAATGGCACCTGTATTGGGATCCATCACAATAGCAGAACCGTAGGATGAACTCGTTCGGTCAATCCCGGCTTTAAGTTCTTCTTCAAGAATTGCTTGTATATGGGCATTTATAGTCGTGTGCAGTGATTGCCCTTGTCGGGGATGCTTTGTTGGCGCACCAACGTAGGAAGATATACGACCGTTTCGCTCACGACGAACTTGCTGTACCCCGTCTTCACCGCTGAGTCGTTTGTCGTACATTTTTTCAAGCCCCGTTACCCCTTGGGTGTTATGGTTGACAAAGCCCAACGTATGAGCAGCCAGTGTTCCAAAATTGTAACGTCGTTTATAGTTCTCTTCCAGGATGACACCCCGAATATTCATCTGTTGCAATGCCTGATGCGCTTCGGGGCCTACATTTTTGCCGAGCACTACATAGCGGGAGCGGGCAGAGGCTTTGCGAATTTTTCGTAAATACTGGTTTGACGTCTGGGAGGTATACTTCGCCAGCGTATCACAAACTTGTGAGATTTGAGTATCTTTAAGCCCATTTATTTTCGGATCGATTGCAATTTTATATGCCACAGAATTTGTAGCCAGCAAGCTGCCGTCTTCACTGTATATATTACCTCTTTGGGCTGGAATGGGGATATAATCAATGGCTTGTTCACTCCAGAGTTGGCGGAGTTCGGGCCCTTCTACAAAATTGATGCGAAAGAGCTGCACACCAATGGCACATGGTATCAATAGTACCAGTCCAAAGACTATAAACATCCTGTTTAATATGGCAGAACGCTCTTCTTGCATTTACTTTTCCACCTCAATTACTTTTTCTGCAGGCCCACCATTGATGAAGCCTGCCTCTTTTGCATTTTCATAAATTTCGGCCGGACCAATCATCCGATCATAAGTAAGCCGGTAATCTTCATGCATTCGTTTAACTTGGTTGTATTCTCGTTCAAGCTGCCGTACTTCCTGTAGTAGTTGTTGCGTAGCGAATACGTGATTTAGATACACAATGCCAAGAGCACCAACGATGAGTGCGCCAACAATAACTTTCCAGGGTTTTAGCTTGGGCAATGAGAATCCACTATCTTGGTCTTGGTTTTTTTTGCGAGTGCCATAGTGGTTACCGTTTGAACGGGCTGCCCCTTTGATGGTACTTCTTTTGTTACTCTTGGAAGAAGAGCGACGTTTATTTTGTTTAACCTTCTCTTTCTTGAGTGGAGATTTTATAAGCATGCGCTACACCTCCGGCTCTTCTATCTTCTGTGCAACGCGCATTTTTGCGCTTCGTGCAGCAGAATTTCGTTCAATTTCTTCTTCGGTAGGGCGAATGATACCACCTGAGATCTCCTCTATGGGATTTAGAGGATTGCCATAAAAATCTTTTTCGATCTCTCCCTCATGGTTGCCTGCTTTAAAGAATTTCTTGACGATTCGATCTTCAAGTGAGTGGTAGCTAATGGCAACTATACGCCCATCAATTTTCAGAAGCTCAAGTGCCTGTTTTAGCACTTGACGTAACATATCAAGCTCTCTGTTCACCTCAATACGGATGCCCTGAAAAACGCGAGCTACACTTTTCACTTGGTACTGTCCCTTAACAACGGCTTCTACCGCCTTACGAAGCTCGGTCGTGGTTTCGATAGGACGACGATCAATAATTTCGCGAGCAATTTGGCGACTCATTCGTTCTTCGCCGTAGTGGAAGATAACATCGCGAAGGTCTTCGTAGGAGTATTCGTTGACTACTTGGTATGCAGTTATACCGCGCAGGTTACCCATGCGCATATCCAGCGGACCTTCTTTTTGGAAGGTGAATCCGCGTTCTTCTTCTTTTATCTGATGAGTAGAAACTCCCAGATCCAAAAGAATACCGCTAACTTTCCCATGCAGTTCTGGGGGAAGTAACCGAGAAAGGTAGCCAAAATTACCCTTGATGGATGAGAAGCGGGGGTCATCGCCAATGCGGGAGTTTGCTGCAGCTAGTGCTTCATCATCTTGATCAATACCAATAAGTTGGGCATCACTATTAAGGTGAGACAACAATGCCTGGCTGTGTCCGCCACCGCCTAAAGTCGCATCAATATAGATACCGCTGGGGTCCGTAATAAGGTACTCTACGGACTCCTCAAGCAATACCGGATGATGCTCATAATATGTGTCATTGTTGTTGTTCATGGCTATTATCGTCACCCATTACGCCTTCAAAAAGTTGTTGGTACGATTCAAAGTCAAGGTTCTCATCAACGGAGTTGAGTCTCTCTGGAGACCATATTTCTATTCGTTCGCCTGTGCCAATAAATATGGCTTTACCGTCGATATCGGCCCATTCTGTTAGTTGTGAAGGAAGTGGAATGCGATTCTGATTATCCAAGTTCACATCAATTGCAAAGCGCAGAAAATTACGCTTGAGTGTGCGACCTTTTTTTGTAAAACTGTTTATCTGGGAGAGCTGGTCTTCAACTTCTTGCCATTCATCCTCTGGGTAGAGATAAAGGCATTTGTCTAGACCTCTTAATATAGTAAAGTGCTCTTTTGCTTGGGGATTCAGAGCTTTACGCAGTTTAGCCGGGAAGCTAACGCGTCCTTTGTTATCAACACTATGTTCGTATTCGCCTTTAAAGCTAGGCATATATGGATCCCCAGAGTTACAGCAATGTTATCGAATTCGATCGTGGATATGAACTCCCACATTCTACCACTTCACCCCACAATGTACCCCGAAAGGTTGTAATATGTCAAGGGCTGATTTCAAAAAGATCACAAAGTTGTATGTAATTATAGGTCTAAAATTTCGGAAATTAACTTAAAAGTAATGTTTAGGTAATGCTAAGGGGCTTTTGTCGGCAAATAAAGATGGATGTATTTTTTTATCGCCTCATAAATTGATGCGGTGGTAGAGAGTGGTAGAGATTTTTCATCTGGGCCGAAATGCGGAGTTATGCGTTGCTGTGAATAGTTACGGTACAACTTTTAAATATCGGACCGAGTATCGTCTTCGCAATTTGAGTAGATCATCCTTGTAAAAGGAAATCAAATAGCGTTTGGAAGGTAATGAGAATGCGTGATATTATGATTCTGAGAATCATTTTAACAGTTGATCACAATAGTATATTATGCAACGAATACATTTATTTTGCTATTTCAGATCATACCGCCTCTTAGGTCGGACGCATCCTCAATAACGGAAAGTAGCTGGTTTTGTATCTCATCCCGTAACTATGTTATGAATAAACGCTGAGATTATTTCGTAAAGCCCCTGAAAAATGAGAGATCGCCAGAATATGTGATTTTCGAATGATTAGTAGGTAGGATATTGAATATAAAAGGAAAGAGGACTGGTCGTGAGATTAATCCTCTTTGTTTAGGAATATTTGAATTGGATGGTTAGCTCAGGTCACTATTCGATGAAACTGTGAGCTCAAGATCAGTAATTTCTCCCTGGGCTAAGCTATAGATCCATCCATGAACGTTCAGATCCTGCCCGCTATCCCACGCATTTTGAACGATAGGTGTTTGGCAGAGATTGCGGACTTGTTCTGCTACATTTAATTCGCAAAGTCGGTTGAGCTTATCGTCTTCAGAAAGTCCATCAAGTTCATCAGCATGCAGGCGGCCTACATCCTGAATATGGCGCAGCCAGTTGTCAATGAGGCCGTGATTCTGGTCATCAAATGCCGCCTTCACGCCACCGCAGCCGTAGTGTCCGCAAATAATAACATGCTCTACTCTGAGTACTGCTACTGCATACTGTATCACTGATAAACTGTTGAAATCCGTATGGGCAATAACGTTGGCAATATTGCGATGTACAAACATATCGCCGGGGGCGAGGTCTACTACTTGGCTGGCAGGAACGCGGCTGTCGGCACAGCCTATCCACAGGTAATTTGGTGATTGTCCCTTGGAGAGTTGTTCAAAGAATCTGGGATCTTCTTTTTTAATTCGGTTCGCCCATTCCTTGTTTTGGTCGAGTAGGTCAGTTGGAGTATTCACAGTATTTTTTGTTTTAAACCATGGTTTCCATAAATGCCTTAGAGGCTACGGATTTAACGGTATTTATGCAAATTCATGTGTCTATAGTATATGGTAAAAGAACGCTCTATTATTGATGGTGCTGACTCTTGTTCCCCCGATATGTCACTGCAGTTATGAGGTGCCTCAGAAAGTTTGGAGGTGGTTGCAGTTACGATAAAGCCCGTGCCGTCTTCAAAATATCTGCTAAAACACCGGCAGCTGTTACCTCTTTGCCAGCACCAGGACCTTGGATAACTAGCGGAGTTTGGTTGTAAAGATTAGAGAAAATCTGGATTAGGTTGTCCGTTCCCTTTAGCTGCCCGATAGGAGAGTCCTTTGGGAGTTCTTCAATACCGATCTGTACTTTGCCATCCTTAAAGCGCCCGGTATAACGCAAAGTGTTGCCTTTATTTAGTGCTGCTTCAATATGTTTTTCCCAGTGTTGATCATAGTTGCTGAGCCTGTTAAGGAAAGTATCCTTCTCCACATCCTTTAAAGCGTCTGGAATTAAAGAATCCACAGCTATTTCTTCACGTTCAATTTTAAACCCGAGGGTACGAGCCAGCGTTAAAAACTTACGAGCTACATCTTCACCGGATAAATCATCACGCGGGTCCGGTTCAGCATAGCCTTTCTCTCTGGCATCAACAATTGCCTTGCTGAAAGGAATTCCTTGTTCGAGTTGGTTAAACAGGTAGGTCATCGTCCCTGACACCACACCCGATATTTCGGTAATATTATCACCGGCCGACTGTAGTTCATTGAGTGTTGATATTACCGGCAGTCCGGCCCCGGCAGTTGTTTCATACCGGAAAGAGGTATTATTTTCTTTAATTAACTTTTGTAGATCATCAAAGAAAGCCTGTTCAAAGGTATTGGCAAGTTTGCTGGGGGTAACAATATGGGTGCCGTTTTCGAATAGCTTTGGATACAGTCGTGCTACCTCTTCACTTCCAGTAGCATCAACAAAAATGAGGTTGTTGCGGTGCGGTTCGGTAAGTTTATCAACTAGCGTATCCCAGTTGGTAGGCTGGCACGCAGACCAGTCAATATTTTTCTTAAGCGCAATGCCGCTCTCGTTCCACAGGGCTTGTCGGCTGTTACAGGCTCCGATAAGTCGAAAGGTGATTCCTTCCGGTTCCAGCCTTTTCAGCTGCTCCAGCAACGTATGGCCTACAGCACCAGTTCCGGCTACAAAAAGGTCGATCACTTTTTGATCTCCCTGCAAATAATCATTTAACAGACGTGCTGCCAGTTGGGCATCTTGTTTATCAAACAAGAAAGAAATGAAGCGTTCATCGTGGTTTCGTTCAGTGCTAATGGGTTGCAGGTTATTTGAGGCTAACAGATCCCAAATACGTTTACAAAGTGATTCATCATCAGAGAAGTGATTGCTGAATTTTTTAACTTTATAGAGGTTGCTTTGCAGATCTAGCACCACATTATTGTTAGATGCCCATTGTCCGAGAAGGTTCGAAACTTTTTCGAAAAATGATTGCCGTAGTATAAAACGTGCCGGCTCAAACTCTGAGCTCGTTCTAAACCCAACCGCTTCCGAGTCAGTCTCTTGTTCGGACCAATCAGTAAGTTTGGAGAACAGTTCAAATGCATATGTTTCGTCAATTTGTAGCTTTACAAAAGGCCCGGTAACGGTAATGGTTTTAAGGGCTCCATTAGATTCAAAGCCCGATGTTATAGAAGTGCCGGGGTGAGATGGGTTATAGCTGTTTTTGACAAGCACAGTAGTGTCCTTATTCTGAATGGGCCGTATGGTCTGGGGATGGATCACTTTCGCCCCATGAGCCGAAAGCTCTGTTATATCCCCAAAGTTGAGTTCTTTAATTGATTGAGCGGTGGGTACCCATCGGGGATCGGCTGAAAGCACTCCGTTTACATCGGTCCATATTTCAAGATGGTCGGCATTAAGAGCATCAGCAACAAGGCCGGCGGTATAATCAGACCCCGAACGACCAAGCGTTGTGATGCGATTTTTTGAGTCAGAGCCAATAAAGCCGGTGACAACAGGTACAAATTTCGATTGTTGCAGGTAGTCTCGGATCAGTGCACGACTTGTATCCTGCTTTACCTTAGCTTTTCCGAAAGTGGAATCAGTTTTGATAAATTGATGGGCTTCAAATGATTTTGCAGGTAATCCGTTACTGGATAGAACGGAAGCAAAAATTAACGCTGAAGCTCTTTCACCTATGGAAAGAATGCGATCTTTGAGTGCTCGCTTATTTTCAATATCGAGGCTGAGCTTATGCAGGTTTTGAATTAGTTCATCAAACAACTTGTCCAGATTTCTACGTTTTTTAGGTAGTTCTTTGGTGAGCTTATCAAAAAAGTCCAAATGTTTTTGACGCAAATTATCAACATTGGACTCAATAGAATCGGTCTTTTGGCCGATATTAGTGGTATGTGCAATGAGTGCATCGGTAACGCCTTCAAGGGCAGACACTACCACAAAAGGACGCGCCCGTTGTGTACGGTCAATAACAATTTCGGCAGATTGTTTAATATAATCCGGATTCTGTAGTGAAGTACCACCGAATTTAAGAACATGTGTTTCAGAAGTATTCATTGGTTAATAGTGTGCAATTCTTGTTGGCGTTTCTACTAAAAAAGGTTTGATAATGTTGTTGAGCTGGTCGAATTCAATTAAGAAGGCGTCATGCCCGTGCTTCGACCGTATTCTTCGATATCGTCCTTTGGGCAATAATTGTGCAAGTTCATGCTGTTCTCGAACTGGGTATAGCATGTCTGAGTTGATACCTACTACCAATACAGGGATTTCAATGTTGCCAAGTACTTTTACGTATGATGAGCGATTACGAGCAACATCGTGACTGTCCATAGCCTGGGTAAGGCGGACATAGGAAACGGCATCAAAACGTTCTACCAGCTTTTCTCCCTGGTAATCGAGGTACGACTCTACTTCAAATTCTTTGGAATCTGCCTCTTGTAAACGTGCAAATTTATGTTCGTAATCGGTATCACTGCGGTAGCTTATCATAGCAATCATCCGAGCGAGAGCCAGTCCCTTTTTGGGAGGTTGCTCTTCAGAATAATAACCATTATCCCAGTTGGGATCGTTAAAAATAGCCTGTCGCTGAGTATGGCTGATGCCAATGGCCCAGGGGCGGTGGGCTTTGCCCATTCCAATAAGTACCGCTGATTGTGGACGCTCATCCATAATTAGCCATTCCAGTACCTGCATGCCCCCCATAGATCCTCCGATAAGCAGTTCAATACTTGTAATGCCAAGGGCATCAAGCAGTTGTCGCTGCAGGCGTACCATATCACGAATTGTGATTCTTGGAAAGTTGGCTCTGTAAGGCGTGCCGGTTTCAGGGTTCATACTGGTTGGGCCGGTGGTACCGAAGCAGCTGCCCAGTACATTGGGGCAGATGATAAACTGATGCGCAGGATCCAGTGTTTTGCCGGGACCAAAAAGTCCACTAAACCATTCTTCGGCATCGGCATTACCGGTTAATGCATGGCACACAACCACCACATTATCACCTGCTTTGTTAAGGTTACCCCAACTTTTATAGGCAATGGAGGGTTGGGGTATAGGCTCCCCTTTTTCAGTTATGAAAGGATCTTCAAATGTTATTGTGTTTTTCGTACTCATTATATAAAGTCAGTAACTCTTGGGCTGTATTAAGCGCCCGCGCAAACCAGACATCATGAAAACGCGGGCGCCGTAGACAGCAAACCTATTTATACAGGTTGTTTTATCTGTTTAAATGCGATTTCGAAATCTTCTTTTATATCGTCAATATGCTCAATGCCTACAGAGACGCGGATAAGATCTGGTTCTACGCCGCTGGAAGCTTGTTCTTCTTCGCTAAGTTGCTGGTGGGTTGTTGATGCAGGATGGATAACAAGGGTTTTAGCATCTCCCACATTTGCAAGATGGCTGGCTACTTCTACATTTTCGATGAAGGTTCGGGCTGATTCAAATCCGCCTTCTACCCCAAATGTTAGTACGGCACCAAACTTGTCGTCTTGCAAGTACTTCTGGGCTCTTTCATGGTAGGGATGTTCTTCTAGGCCGGTATAGTTTACCCAGTCTACAGCATCCTGTTTCTTAAGCCATTTTGCCAGCTCAAGTGCATTCTCGCAGTGGCGTTCGGTACGCAGTGATAGTGTTTCTAAGCCCTGTAAGAACAAGAAACTATTGAATGGTGACTGGGCTGAACCGAAGTCACGTAAAGATTCAACACGAGCACGAATGGCAAAAGCGATATTGCCGAATGGTCCGTCTGGTCCAAATGTTTCCCAGAAATTTAGTCCGTGATAACCGGGAGCAGGTTCGGTAAAAACCGGGAAATTACCATTACCCCAATTGAAGTTGCCGGCATCGACAATAACGCCACCGATACTGGTACCATGGCCACCAATCCATTTAGTAGCTGATTCAGTAACTACATTGGCTCCATGCTTAATCGGTTGACAGATTGAGCCTGCAGCCCCAAAAGTATTATCGACAATCAAGGGGATACCATGCTTTTTAGCAATCTTGGAAAGTCCTTTAAAGTCCGGCACATTACCACGCGGATTTCCGATCGATTCTACATATATACCCTTGGTATTTTCGTCAATAGCCGCTTCGTAGCTCTCTAGGCTATCATCTTCAACAAAGTTAACATCGATACCCAGGCGGGGGAGTGTTACTTTAAATTGGTTATACGTACCGCCGTACAAAAAGCTTGTTGAGACGATATTATCTCCGGCCTGCGCCAGGGTGGTAATGGCCATAAACTGTGCCGATTGGCCTGATGCTGTAGCAACAGCGGCAGCACCGCCTTCGAGGGCAGCGATACGTTTTTCAAACACATCGCTGGTGGGGTTCATGATGCGGGTATAGATATTGCCAAACTCTTCAAGAGCAAAGAGACTGGCTGCATGCTCGGTGTCATCAAAATTGTAGGATGTTGTTTGATAAATGGGTACTGCACGTGATCCGGTAGTGGGATCAGGTTCCTGTCCCGCATGTAGTTGCAGTGTTTCAAATTTTAGGTCTCGTTCTTTTCCGTTTGTACTCATGGTATCGGTCGTTTGTTGTTTATATGTGGTCAAAATTGATAGATCTAATAAAAAAGCCTCTCCCAAGATCTCCGTCGTAGTACCAGAGAAAAGATCTTAGAAGAGGCTTAACAAACATGCCATGGATACCATGGGTGACCTCATCTCTCATCTTTCCCCGGACCAGCCGGAGCAGGAAGTAGCACCTATCCCCTGTGTATCAAATACACAGGGCGGTTGCCAAAGCGTCATCGGGCCTGATCCCTCAGCTTTTCTTGATAAGAGTGCTCAGTATGTAAAAAGAACTAATGCACAGATATTCAAAAAAAGCCCTTCGGGGTCGTCCGAAGGGCTTTGAATCTGTTTACATAGGTATGAAACAAATCACTCCTTCGGTTGCAGGCATGGCATAAGCATACACATGCAACAGAGGCAAATAATATGTTGTGATATCTGTTTCATTATTACTTCAGTTTTAATTTCGTTTCTAAGATATGCGATTTTTTTTTATTACACAAACAATACCTTTTGAAATGAAAAGGAAAATATGCTTTTTCTTTTCATTTCTTATTTTTAATGGTCTTTTCAAATCCTAACGAAACTTTTTGAGCTGAGAACAGGCAAAAAGTGAAGAATAATTAATGGAAGTTGAAAGATTTTAAAGTTGTAAGTCTCTGTATGTCACTGGCACATTAAGAAATGGCCAATTATATCTGCTGAATTGGTTTAATTAAGTGGAGCTTAAAGTATTAGTTATCCTAATTATCAGGCATCTTTTTTAAAATTCATTTCAAAATGGGTTCCATTTTCTGAATACAGGCGGTATTCAGCATCTATCTGTTGAGTTAAAGTTTCAATAAGTTTTAATCCCAGGGAGTCATTTTCTTGGATATCCATATTGTCGGGAATGCCTTTCCCATTATCCGTGACCTTGAGGAATAAATGGTCGTCTTCTTCATAACAGCGAATTGAGACGGTTCCCCCATTGTCTTCAAAAGCATGTTTGTGTGCATTTGAAACTAATTCGTTTATGATAAGCCCCAGCGGTACGGCCTTTCTCATATTTAAAGAGATCGGTTCGATCTCCAGGTCAAAACCTATTTTTCCCGGGCCGGAACTGTTGATAGTCTCCATAGAATTTTGGAGATGTTCGATAAGATCTTCAATATAGACATTCAGCGCAATGCTGGCTAAACCTTCGGTTTTGTAAAGTTTTTCATGAATAGACGCAATCGATTGCACCCGATTCATGCTCTCAGAGAGTACCTCTTGAACATCCTCTGAGTTGCTCTTGATGATCTGTAGTTCCAACATCCCGGTAATAGTAGCAAGATTGTTTTTAATACGATGGTGGGTCTCTTTGATAAGCATTTCACGCTCATCAATAATCTCTTTTAACTTTTGTTGCTGTTCCCACTCTTTTGTAACATCTCTCTGAACAGAGACAAAGTGAGTAATCTCTCCCTCATCATCCCGGATAGGGTCGATACTCCAGCGGACTCTGTACGTTGATCCATCTTTTTTATAGTTAAAGGTTTCTCCTTCAAAATGCTCACCATTACTAACCTTTTCTACAAGATCTTTGATTGTTTCTTGGTTGGTTTTGGGACCTTGCAATATCGTGGGAGATTTTCCCAGGATTTCTTCTTTAGAATACTGTGTAACTTTCTCAAAAGCACTATTAACGAACACAATTTTTTCTTCACCTATTGTTTCAGGCGCATCGGTAACCACCACCATCTCTTTGGTTGTTTCAATAGCTTTTATAAGTGTTTTGGCTATTCTTTGGTCTACAGATTGGGAAACGTCTTTAGTTAATTGCTTTTCTCGGAATTCTTCGAAAACATCTTTAGCCATGGTAATGATAACCTTCATTGTACTTATTTCTCCAAAAGAGCAATAACATCTTATCTGCCAGGTAAGGGAGTAGTAGCTACGGAATCTTTTTTTACATAATAGTTATTATTTACTGAAAAACTATCATTTTTTTTGAAATCCAGCTTTGTTTTTTTCCACCGACTCGAGGTAGGATAAATAAAAGTATATGAGTTGCTATCATTAATGGATATTTCTACAGGCATATCAAAATGAGCAACATCAGCTTCCCACCGATAATACAGTATACCATTTTTGATATGGTATTTTAAAGTAGGGATATCCGCATAGTGCAAGTACTGGTCAAAAATATCATCTAGATTTTTTCCGGACTGCTCGATAATGTATCGTTCAATTTGATCGGCCCTAACTGTTTGGTGACGAAACTTTTTTTGAATGCCTCGCAGAATATGCCGCCAAGTGGTATCATTATTTACGATTTGGCGAATGGTATGGAGCATATTGTGTCCCTTGTAATACATATCTCCGGAACCCTCATTGTTAATACCATATTTGCCCGTGATTGGGGCTTTATTCTGAATTCTCGAACGTAATCCCCTCGTATATTCTGCAGCAGCTTTTTTTCCGAACTGGCACTCGGTATAAATGGATTCCGAATAGCTGGTGAACGATTCATGCACCCACATATCGGCAATATCTTTAGTGGTTACATTATTGCCCCACCATTCGTGTCCGGCCTCATGGATGATGATAAAGTCCCACTTGAGACCCCAGCCAGAACCGGAAAGATCGGTTCCGTTGTATCCATTTTGGAACCCATTGCCGTAGGCAATAGCACTTTGGTGTTCCATGCCCAGGTGCGGGGTGTGCACCAGTTTAAAACTGTCTTCATAAAAGGGGTAGGGGCCAAACCATTTTTCAAAACATCGCATCATTGGTTTTACCTGCTCAAACTGCTTTTTAGCTTTTTCCAGGTTCGGTTTTAGTACCCAATAGCTGAGATCGAGTGTTCCTTTTTTGCCTTGGTAGGTATCTTTGAAATTAACATAATTACCGGCATTAACAGAGACGTTGTAGTTGTTAATGGGATTGGTAACAAACCAGCTCCAGGTGGTCATTCCGTTTTCGTGTTTAGTAATGTCACGCAGTCGACCATTAGATACATTTTTTATTTCATTCGGCACCGTAATATTAATGCTCATGCTATCGGGTTCAGCTGTTTGGTGATCTTTGTTGGGCCACCAAATACTGGCCCCTAATCCCTGGTTGGCGGTGGCAATCCATGGGTTGTTCAATGAATCCTGTTCCCATACAAATCCCCCATCCCAGGGGGCATTTTTTGCTGCTTGAGGGTTTCCCTGGTAAAATACAGAGATAGTATAAAGAGAATCCTGTTTTAATCCATTGGGTACATCTACCATATAAGCGTAACCATTTGGCACCCTTTGATACTCAAGAGCTTGGTTTCCCTGTTTTATTTGATCAATCTTCAACGGATCTTGCAGATCAATCTGCATACGTTTGGGAGTATCGGTAACGCGGTATGTAATGTTATTATAGCCAGTGATTGAAGAGTCTTCAGGTTGAACAGTAAGATGCAGATCATAAAACTCTACATCCCACCAGGCGCGTTGAGGGGTGATAGAACCACGGAGTGTATCAGCTTTAGTAGCAAGCACGCCGGAATGTTGTGCAGTGGCGGGTAGGATGAGCGCAATGAGGAAACAAGTTAGTAATCCATACAGAATTAGGTTATAGAGTTTTTTCATAAATACCGTTAGTTGCGAAATGATGAAATCAGGCTATTGTAACATCGTCGTATCGAGAAAAAATAATCATTCCATTTTCTTTGTAAAGAAAAATTAAGGTAACAGGCTGGATTTTAAACTTTTAATTCTCAATTTCTAATTGTTTAAACATCCAAAGATTGCGACTCATGCTTTATGTATTATGCCAACACTGAACGCTAATACCCGTAATGTCGAACATGACTGGGGTTCTCGCGCCATTTTTCGCGCACCTTAACATGGAGGTCGAGATATACCTTTTTATCAACAAAAGCCTGTATGACCTCCCGAGCACTTTTCCCCAGTTTTTTAATTGCTTTGCCACCTTTCCCAATGAGGATGCCCTTTTGAGATTCTCGGTTTACAATAATATCTGCACTTATATAGTCCAGGTCATCCCGCTCGTCATATTGTACAATATTGATAGTTGAAGAGTAAGGTATTTCCTGATGATAGAGTAAAAAGAGCTGTTCGCGAATCATCTCAGCTACAAAAAAGCGCACCGGTTGTTCGCTTAGCATATCTTTTGGATAGAAGGGCGGGCCCGAAGTGATATTTTCTTTTATAGTATCCATGAGTTGTTCTAAACCCTCGCCATTGAGGGCAGAAACAAAGAGCGTATCATCAAAATCGAACTTCTCCTGGATCTCTCTAGCTACAACCTGGCACTGCTGATCTGAGGTTTTGTCGATCTTATTAATGACCAGGAAAATTTCCTTGTTTTTCATCGAAGAGAACATTTTGAAAATTCGTCCCGGTACCTTGTAATCAGTTACATCTACAATAAGCAAGATGATATCGGCATCGCGTCGGGCCCGATCCACTGTTTTCATCATCGCCTTCTGTAACTCATAGCTGGGATCGATAACCCCGGGCGTATCCAGAAAAATAATTTGTAGGTCATCTTCGGAGTGTATGCCCAGGATTTGGTGCCGGGTGGTCTGAGGTTTGTGCGTTGTGATCGAGACCTTGTTGCCCAGCATTCGATTCATCAGGGTAGATTTACCCGCATTGGGTTTGCCAATAATAGCAACGTAGCCAGATCTGTGTTCAGGAGTATTTTCCATAGTTCGTATTTCTTAATCGCAATAGCTGCGATATCTATTAGGTGGTAGTTTGTTTGGTGGTCCGCATGATATGCAAGAACTTCTGGACCGTTTCGTCCAGTCCGTGGTACAGTGCTGAGGATACCAGGGCATGACCAATACTGATATCGTGTAAGTGAGGAACCCTTTCAACAAGGGGACGCAGGTTATCAAGGTTGAGTCCATGGCCGGCATTAACCTTCATGCCCAATTCGTGAGCTTGTTTGGCTCCTGCTTTCAGTCGATCGAGTTCTTTTTGTTTCCCTTCTTCCGTTTCTGCGTTGGCATAGGTACCCGTGTGCAACTCAATGGCATCGCTACCTAATTCGGCTGCCAGCTCAATATCTTCTTCATTGGGATCTATAAAAAGGCTTATGGCAATATCGGTATCGATGTAAGCTGGAAAAACCCGGTTCTTGAAATCATCATAGACAACTTCCATATCTAGCCCCCCTTCAGTAGTTAACTCTTCGCGGCTTTCGGGCACCAGAGTGATTAGGTCTGGGGCAACAGCCTTGCTGATTTTGATCATTTCATTAGTAGCTGCCATCTCAAAGTCTAGCGTACCGTTAACATGTTTCTTTAACCTGTGTACATCATCTGTTTTAATGTGACGGCGATCTTTGCGAAGATGAAAAACGATACCCGACGCACCGGCCTGCTCGCATACTTCTGCAGCTTCTACCGGATCCGGATATCCTTCGCCGCGTGCATTTCGCAGTGTGGCCACATGATCAACATTTACCAAAAGTTGCATAGATAAAAATAAGCGCTTATTTACAGTTGTCTTTAAACCTCTAAATATAGATCATTTAAGGGAGAGTTTAAGTCAAAAATGATATAAATGATGATACGATTACAATTAGGGGCAATAATTTTGTTGATAGGTCTGCTAGCAGGAGGTTGTGGCGTTGTGCCTCGTTCAGCAAACCCACCTGTGCAAACAATAAGTAAAGATACAACATCTTCTCCGAAGCCGGTTTCTTCAACATCATCTACAGAAATAGAAAAGGAGGAGGAAACATCTTCTGATTCATCCCCGCCATCTGCAATGGAAGTGTCGTCGCTTAATGAAGCAAAATCATCATTGATGAAAGCCTACCGCGAATGGAAAGGCACACCCTATCGAATTGGCGGGGAATCCAGTAAGGGTGTTGATTGTTCAAGGTTTGTAGAAATTGTGTTTGAAGACTACATGGGAATAGACCTTCCTAACAATACGAGAACCCAACTTAATGAAGGAAAAGGTATTAGAAGGGCAGGTATTCGAACAGGAGACCTGGTGTTTTTTAAAACGGGGCGAAAAACACTACATGTGGGAGTGGCTGTTAACAGGGGCGAATTTTTACATGCTTCAACTTCCAACGGTGTTATGATTAGCAAGTTGGGGAACAGTTATTGGCGCGAACGTTTTTTAGCAGCACGCCGTATTTTATAATTTTATTTAATCAGGTAAATCAATACGTATTATGCGCAATTATTCAGCAGTAGTTGTAACCTTTATCTGCTTGATCTCATTTTCATTTTCAGCTTTTTCACAGTCACCTCCCAAATATATTAAGGGTGGTCAATATTTTGATGTTGATACCCAACAGATGGTATCCAATGAGGGGATATTAGTTCGTGGCGGTCGGTTTTATGAGATAGGTGATAGACCCGTCCCAAAGAATGAGGGTGATTATGAGGTGATTACGCTTGAAGATGATGAATATATTTTAGCGGGTATTGTAGATGTTCATGCTCACTTTCGAATGGATGCCTTCGGGTCGGAAAAGGAAAATGAAATAGATGAGTTTAAATATAATTCACTCGTCTATTTGGCAAATGGGGTTACTTCTGCCTTTGCCAATGGGGTCTACTATCCCCATATGGAGTTGGCAGCTAAAAGGTTGATCAACAGTGGTAAGTGGGCAGGACCGCGTATTTGGGCGTCAGGTCCGTATTTTGGCAGTGCTCGACCCGATTGGAAGGATTATTCCAAAGAAGAGATATATGAACAGGTTGATCACTGGGTAAGCTTAGGCGTAGATGGTTTTAAGACCAAAGGTGGAGATCCGGAAACGGTTAAGCATTTGGTAAACAGGGCACATTATCATGGGTTGACTGTTGCCGGTCATCTTGGATCAGGATATAAAGGCACGACGAATGCGATAACGGCAATTGATGCCGGTATCGATCGCGTAGAACATATTCTCGGTGGATTTGTACTGGAGCCTGATCAATATGCTTATCCTGTTTGGAATAAAGTGGATACAACTTCGGCAGACTTTAAGAAAACAGTGCATTATTACCTTGATCACAACGTTTATTTTGATGCGACGATTAATGCGCCTGTCTATTTTACAACTCTTAAAGAAGGATTTAATTACTGGAAAAATGAAAAGGGAATGTTTACTCCCTACGTACGCAACCTTTTACCGCCTCGGGAGGAACAGAAAGGGAGTGATCTTATGGATGGATTGTACAAGGCAATGCTACGGTCCACGAAAGCATTTTATGATGCTGGGGGAGGAGACCTGATTACCCTCGGTACTGATGCACCTACTCATGGATATTATTTGGCAGGATTCGGGGCTCATCGCGAGATGCATGCCATGGTGATGGCCGGAATTCCTGAAAGAGCGGTGCTTAAAATTGCTTCTCAAAACGGAGCCAATGCTCTTGGGAAAGGAAGTTTGCTGGGATCTATAGAAACTGGAAAACTGGCTGATCTTTATGTAGTGAAAGGAAATCCCTTGGAAGATATTACCAATACTCGGAATGTAAAGCTGGTCATGAAGTCAGGGGAGATTTATCATCCCAATAAGCTACTTGAGCAAGTAAAAGGAAATATTGGTCCTGAAAGTGAGTTAGAGGTCGAGGACTGGTTTAAGTACCCTGAACTGATGGAGGAGGCAGGGGGTTAGCATGATTATCTTTTTAGGTGCTCTTATATTAGGCATTACCTTATTGATATGGCTTTGGAAAGTGCCGATCACGAAAATGGCTAATGCCATGAAAGAAAATGGGAGTAGTGCGTTTGAGGCTTATACTATTATTACCTTATTGGTAGTTGGACTTGCGGGAGCAGTCTATATGATCAGTCGTGTTATCTAGGTTAGTTGCTGTGTTAAAAAGGGACATCGTGGTCCATATCTGACATATCGATAGTCGGTTCTTGGTCATTGAAAGGAGCCTCTTGATTGGAAGGTCCCTCTTCTCCTCGCTCTACTTTCCATGCTTTAACATCGGTGTACCAGTTGCCTTTGTATTCCCGGCTTTGGATATCAATGAAGACCGTAAGCTCTTCCCCTTCTTGTATGTTGAACTGGTCAATTTTGTCTCCCCAATGGGTGATACAGATTTTTTTGCCATATTTGCCTTGTGTTTCAAGGATAAAATCTTGCTTCTTCCACGGCCCGTTTTTGCCTTCGCCCGATTGTGCTTCAAGAATTTGTGTAACTTTGCCCTTAACCTGTAAATCCATAGTTCTGTGTGCTCATTTTTTAATTGGTATAACCGGCACAGGATAGGCATGAACCGACTCTATATCAATAAAAAAACGCATTAATTTTTTGTTACTGGCAATGAGAACGGTAAAGGTAATATCACACTTAAATAAGTGAGGTGCTATCTATATGCCTGAAAGAATTGATCGGACTTAGGTATGCTAAAATCTTCTCATTTATAAGAACATAAACATTTATTAAAAAAGTACGATAAGTTTACCTCCCCCTTTGTCGAATCTTGCTACTCTGGGATTGTATTCATGGTCATCACCGTCTATATCATACGCCCCGAAAACTTCAAACCTTACCTTCGGATGGAATTTTGTAGTAATATGAAAAGCTATCCGGTTGTCTTTAAAGATATTCCCCATATAAATTTCGGGTAAGTGTTTAACAACAAATCGTACTGATTCCTTGTCTTGATTATAACGGTTGAGTTGCATGTATCTTGCCGTAATATGAATTTTTTCACTAATTCTATAGCCAAGTCCTATATCAATCAGTCTTCTTGGTTCTTGGTAGTCAAAAGCACGCTCTATAACTGATATGCTAAAATCATCGCCATATTGTCGATCATAATAGTTTTCAAAAGAGATTCTCAATTTTGGCTCAAAACGCCAAATTTTTCCATATAAAAAGACCCCTCCTTTTAAAGATCGCTGTTTTGCCATATACATTCCTTTAAAAGGAACTCCCTTTGAAATCCTTTTAGTTGCAGTATAATCCATATATCCATAAACACCGCCTACAAATGATGAGTAACGGACACTTAGTAACCCGTTTATTAGATATAAGTTTTTGGTCTCTTCAAAAAAGAACTGTTCATCAATTCGATCGGTAACGTCATATTTTATTTTCGGTTGATATATGAAGGAAAGATCCCAGTTGTACCACTTGTCTTTCGGAGCGGTCCATCTGCCTAAGATGAAAAAACTAGGGGTGGTAATTTCTTTTTCAATTTTTCTATTTTCTTCACCGGTAGGTGGTAGATTATTTCCGGCAGTATTTACTAAATTGTTGTAATAATCTTGGAATGTATAATCCAGACGTACATTGCCAACTGGACCTAAATCTCTGCGGTAAGATACCGTAAAGTCCATATCTTTTTTGTATTCACTAATAGTATTTGAAAGCGATATTGAGTTCTTTTTTCCAATATTCAGTTTGTATTCAAATTCAAACAATGCACGGTTTGCTCTCGCATGTTGCTGTAAATAGGTGTGTAACCCAATTCTGGATCTACTTGTCAATTTACTTTCACTATGCAATTCTGAGTAGACGGCCCATGTTGCTTTCTTATAACTGGCAAACCTGCTTCTAAAACCAAGACCATTTTTATGCCACGCATATTGGTCTCCAAAGCTAAACTCTTGGTTCATCATGTCTAACTCATATTCTCTATGTCCACGCCTTGTATATACCCGGGTAAATCCCCGGTCATAGAAAGAATCACCAAAAGCATGACTCTTGTCCATGATTTGTAAACGATGATTGAAAGTCCAGTCAATGTTTGATGCATGCGGTAATTTTGTGTACAAATATTGAGAGTATGCTGGGAGTGTACAAAAAGCGGTAGTTATTATAACGGTTAATAGCTTGATCAGTTTACTAGACATGCCATGGTTTTCTTTAAATTTCACTTGGGTTTTCTCTAAGAATTTAGCTACGGATAAATTATTTTTACTTTTGTTTTAAGTACGTAATCCTAAATATTTGTAGCTGCTCTAAAAGCTTAGCCCGGATATATATTAATGAAGTGAGTGGTAAGGATATAGTTCTATAAAATTGTTAAGTGGTATTTGAGTTTTATGGACTATGACTAGGATATATGACCATAGTACAGTATGAAGCCTGCTATAAAAATTTTGCTAAAAATAGAGACATAAAGGAGAATTGTAAAAAACAATCTCCCAGCTTTTGGGTATCCTAATAGAGTTCTTTGTGTGATGTAAGCTAATTTTTAGCAATTTAATATTCCTAAAAAACTCAGAAAAATTAATCCCTCCGTTATTAACTTCAAATTATTCCAAGGTATTCTTTTTAAATCCTATCATCCTAATATTTTAAAAGGGACACTAGCAGTTGTTAGTGTCCCTTTTTACTTTCTTTGCGCCGGCAATAATCCCATTTTCTAAAAATGCCAGCTCTTTTGAAATAATCAGCTTTGCTGTATCTGCTTAGTTGTCCGGTTGGCTATCCATATTATACAGCGTAAAGGAAAAGATATCTGTGAGCTGTTTAATCGTTTTACTTGTTGGCGTTCCGGCCCCATGTCCGGCGCGTGTTTCGATACGGATCATTACAGGAGTATTCCCGGTATGGTACTCTTGCAGACGAGCCGCAAATTTAAAGGAGTGAGCAGGAACCACACGGTCATCATGATCTGCGGTAGTTACAAGAGTAGCAGGAAAGCTGGTACCTTCTTCCAGATTATGATAGGGTGAGTATCCGTAAAGGTATTCAAACATCTCTTTGGAATCATCGGCACGTCCATAATCAGAGGCCCATGCTGCTCCAATAGTAAATTTGTGGTAACGCAGCATATCCAGTACACCAACCTGTGGAATGGCAACTTGGGCAAGGTCAGGGCGCTGGGTCATGGTAGCACCAACCAGCAGACCACCGTTAGAACCACCCATAATAGCTAGCTTATCGGAGCTGGTGTAGTCTTCAGCTTTAAGGTATTCTCCTGCTGCAATGAAATCATCAAATACATTCTGTTTCTCCATTTTGGTTCCGGCTTTATGCCAGCTTTCTCCATATTCTCCGCCACCGCGTAAATTTGCCATCGCAAAAACGCCGCCCATCTCCAACCATGATATCCATCGGGTGCTGAAAGAGGGGGTCAGGCTAATATTAAATCCACCGTAGCCATAGAGCAGGGTAGGGTTATTACCATTTAGCTCAACTCCTTTTCTATGGACGATAAACATCGGAATTTCCGTACCGTCCTTACTTTCATAGAATACCTGCTTGGTTTCATACTGATCAGGATGAAAAGCAACGTCGGGTTGCTCGTAAAGTTCAGAAGTGCCTGATTCAATATCATACCGAAAAACTGTGCTGGGATAGGTAAAAGAGGTGAAGGTATAATAGAGTTCGGTGTCTTCGGACTCTCCTCCAAAGCCCCTGGCCGATCCTATGGCAGGTAGATCTATATCCCGCACATGCTCGCCATCCAAAGTAAGCTGTTTTACTTTAGATTTAGCATCTTCAAGATAATTCAGGAACAGGTACCCCCCCGCAGTAGAAGCACTGTTAAGTACATGTTCTGATTCGGAGATGAGGGTATCCCAGCTTTCGGGATTGGGTTTATCGATAGTAGTTTCAGCAATACGATAGTTTTGGGCATTCAGGTTGGTATAAATGAGCAATCGGTCTCCCTCGCTGTGTAGTACGCTATGGTTATTTTCAAAGTTGTCTACGAACTGCACAAAATCGCCATCGGGATCTTCGAGGTCCTTAATATACAGTTCATTACCGCTGGTGCCTTTCCAGGGAGAGAGGACCAGGAAACGTTCATCTTCGGTAAGTCCTGCAGAAATACCGCGTCGCTGAATATCGCCCCCAAATACTACGCGATCTTCAGATTGCTGGGTACCAATTTTGTGAAAATAGACCTTTTGATTTTTATTAGCAGCGGTAAGGGCTTCACCCTCTTTGGGACGTTCATAACTGCTGTAGTAAAATCCTTCAGTGCCTTTCCAGGAGATGCCTGTGAATTTTAAATCTGTTAACGTATCACCGACCACTTCTTTGGTTTCGGTATCAAGGGTGATTGCTTTACGCCAGTCTGATCCACCATCAGAGATAAGGTAAGTCATCAGAGAGCCATCATTAGAGAAGGAAGTGCCGGCCATAGAAATCGTGCCATCCTCAGAAAAGTTGTTGGGGTTCAAAAATACTTCTTCCTTGTCACTATTCAGATCTTTGGTACGGTAATATACACTTTGGTCCTGCAGGCCGTCATTCTTGTAGTAATAATAGTATTCTCCGTGTTTGTCGGGGGCACTTATTTTTTCGTAATTAATAAGATTTTTAACCGTTTTTTTAACCTCAGCTCGAAATGGTATGTCATTGAGATAAGAAAAAGTGACTTTGTTTTGGGCCTCTACCCACGTTTCAGTCTCTTCAGCATTATCATTCTCAAGCCAGCGATAGGGGTCAGGTACCTCTGTACCAAAATAAGTATCAACAGTATCTACTTTTTTGGTATCCGGATATTGGATGTCGGAGGCTGAAGGGCCTTTCTGTTGGGTGCAACTAAACACGAAAGCAACAATTAAGAAAAGAAAAGGGAGCCGAATTTTGCTCTGCATAACAGCGGAAATTTTAAGTTGTTGTCGGTGATTAAAAACTAATACAAAATAGGTAATAAGGGGAAAAGTGCAATTACTGATCGTAAAAGCTTGTTTCAGGAGCCCTTATATTAACAACCTTTAATTATAAGGAGACAAGACTTTTGATAGCAGGGTTGTTATCTTTTTGATAGAGTAATTGCCGAACCTTATAACTATGAAATTATGAGCGTGCAAGCACTGAATTCAAATATCTTGGATAAGCTTATTAATCATCTTGAGCAGGCAAACTTTTATCCTCACAAGCCAGAGCAAGTAGAGCATATTCAAACGCATATTTCCCACGTATTTATTGCCCCGCCATATGTTTATAAGTTCAAAAAGCCGGTCGATTTTGGCTTCTTGGATTACAGCACTCTCAAAAAGCGTAAAAAATATTGCCGGCGCGAAGTAAATTTGAACCGGCGCTTGAGTGATGATATTTACTTGGGGATTATTTCTATTGTAGAACAGAACGGTGCAGTTGAGTTTGTTGAAGAAGAACTGAGCGTTGGGAACGTAGTAGAATATGCTGTTAAGATGAGGTTGCTGCCGGAAGAGTACTTTCTACATACCTACCTGGAAGATGGTTCTTTAACCTATGATCAGTTGAACCGACTAGCAAATAAGTTAGCTGAATTTTATGACGGTCAGGACCCGGATGAAGAGGTTTTAAGGTGGGGCAAGATAGAAAATATCAAAGTAAATACGGATGAAAACTTTGAGCAGACCAAAGCATTTATTGGGGAAACGATAGAACAAAATAGTTTTGATGCAATTCGGCATTTTACAAACGAATATTTCAACCAACATCAAAGCCTTTTTGAGCAGCGAGTACAGGATAAACGTATAGTAGACGGGCATGGTGATCTGCATCTGGAGCATATTCATATAACGCCGGATAAGGTGCAGATATATGACTGTATCGAATTTAACGAACGTTTTCGATATGGTGACTTGGCTGTGGATTTGGCATTTCTGGCAATGGATTTGGACTTCAATAATCGGTGGAAAGAAGAGCGCTATTTTATAGATCGGATGGCAAAAATACTGGAAGATCCCGGACTGCTCAGTATTATCGATTTTTATAAATGTTATCGTGCTTATGTAAAGGGCAAGGTCAAGAGCTTGCAGAGCGGGGAAGAGGAAGTACCAAAACAAGAACGAAAAAAAGCAGCAGCAACGGCAGCTCGTTATTTTAAGCTTTCGCTGCGATATGCCCTGCTCGGGTCACATCCTAAGTTGCTGGTCGTAATGGGACGTGTTGGGACAGGTAAAAGTACCATTGCGCGACACCTGTCACATAAACTTGATATAGAACGGTTCTCAAGCGATCGTATCCGAAAAAAAATGGCTGGGCTGCCCCTTTCAGAACGTTCTCCAGAAGAAAAAAGGGATGAACTATATTCCCGTCAAATGTCCGAAAAAACCTACCAGGCGTTACTGGATCACGCAGTAGAATGTCTGGGAGATGGCCGAAGTGTGATTTTAGATGCTACGTATAGCAAGAGATCAGCCCGCAAGAAACTGATCGAAACAGTAGAGGTCCCGGTACTTTTTGTGGAGACGGAAGCACCGGATGCTGTTATTAAAGAGCGTCTTCAGGCACGGGACGGTCAAGAAGATGTAGTGTCAGACGCCCGACGCGAAGATTTTGAAGCTCTGGCTAGTACGTTTGAAGCGCCCAGGGAGATCCCGAGAGAGTACATGCTAAAGGTATCGACGGACTGTTCGGTGAGTACATCGAGGGAACGGCTCTATAAAAAGCTTGCCGATATAAATATCCAGCACGGATAAAGCTTTTTAAGAGGTGGTTACGCAGGTAGCAGGAGACGAAGATCTGTTGGGTATTGGTAGAATCAGCGTCTCAGGAAGAAGAGGCATTGGAAACCCCAAACAGAAGTAATCCTGTTGAAGCAAAGTTTGATTCTCCATCCCACCAATGGCCTGCGATGTTGTTCCGGATAATTTTAGCTGATGCATTTTGATCCACTTGGATTCCGTTTTCAGCCCAGCCGTTAGTTTTGGCGCCACTTCCTGCGACCGTATTCCCTTTGATATTGGCATGTGTATTTTTACCACGGATCAGTATAGCAGAACGATGAGTACCGGTAATATCATTACCGGTTATTGTTCCTTGGACTCCATCGTCAAAGCGAATTGGCAGGTATTGGCCGGAGAAATCTGTGATAAAAGTAGAACGTTTGATCGTAATATCTCCTCCATTATTCCAAAGACCGGTACTTCTTCCGGTTGCACTGGTTTCCTGTATGATTGTTACATTTTGTACCGATGCATTTTTAGGAGCATTGGCATCAAAATATATAGCCAGGTCACAACTGTGATCTGCAAAATTAATGGTTTCAATTTTTACCGACTGATTCACGTATACAGCCGTCAAACCTGTGCTTCCTGCTGTTTAGCAGCTGGAAAGCAGATGGGGTGTGCCCTGTACTGATGAAATTACTTGTGATTGGTTGCTTGTTGTTTCAACATCACTTTGTGTAGCATGTTGACAACTCCATACTATAAAGCTGGTTGCTATAAGTATTCCTAAGAAATGAATTTGCTGTTTCATGGACTTCCCTCCGTTAATTGAAATTAAATGAAGAGGTATTGATCTACTGAGGAAGTATATGGTCTCTATCTTTGATAACTAGATTTGCCCACCTTGTTTTATTTTCCCCTCTCTTAGCATTTTTGAATATGCTGAAAAACCTCTTAAATATATCCTAGGTTGTTTGCAGGCAATTAGCAAATTGCAATTTATTAATAAACATCTCTGGAGGTCCAATATATAACAGCGAAGAAATGGTGGTTGTTGATCACCGGAAATATCACCAGTTGTCCATTTTTACTGTGTTATAAAAAAGAGAGGCATAAAAAATGGAGTATCCGGAAAAGGGATACTCCATAAATAGTTATAAGTTATTTTTATGCTTCATCGCGGCACGGTTCAGTAGCCGTGGCTCCACACTTAGTACAGGTTGCTACTTCTCGGGCGCAATCATCTTTAGGTTCATGTTGACAAGCTTCTAATGCGGAAGCACCGCATTCCGGACATTCATCTCTTTTACACATAATCTCTCCTTTCTTTATTTCAAATTATGCTATAAAAGTATCTAAAGCCATGGTTAATTACGAACAGAAACGGAAATATGAAACAAGTCTAAATAAAGTGATCACCTATCGATGTCTATTATCAAACTACGAACTTGCTCACTGTTTATCTCTATTGCATAGCAGTAGTAAAAGATAAGATTATCCGCCTTTCGTGAATTTTGGGAAGTCGTTGTAGGTAAAGGTTTTACTCTCACAGGAATCTATCCCGTGTTCGGGTTTTGATGTTGGGGGCCAGTTAATACGGGCTGTAAGCTTTAGTGATTGATAGGGTTCCGCTGCCGACAAATGATAGTAAATTTCATGCTGATATTTTTGATAGAAATACTCCCGATTTGAGTTCTTAATAGGAGGTCATAACTTTTGTCCCCGATTTGTTCGTACTGTTTTAATCTTCGCTTAACTAGTAAAATGCCAATATGCTTGACTGAAAAATATATATACAACAACTATGTAGCAGTGTATTCAACATCAGTTCTAGCATATTTATTTGACACGGAAGGCCCTTATATGATTATCTGTTTCTTTAATATAGTTCGAAAATATTTTTGATTTGGCAGTGGTCAAAATTCGCAACTTCTATATCTTCTCAAATAATCTGTTGCTACGATAATATTTTTAATATCAGTTTTTTTAATTACTATGAAGTATTCAACAAGAAGAGTGCTGTATCGTAAATCTTATTATCAGCTATATTTGGTTGCTCCGCAATTCTAAAAATAGAGGGTAAATATTATGCGATTACTAACTAAACCTAAGGTTATAGCATCTCAAATTTTAGGCATCTTTTTGTTTTTTTTCAACAGCTGTTGCCCAGGAAAGTGCCAGTACTACCGCTATATATTATGTGGCGGATTATAATATTGAATGGACGATTTCCACCAGCATTACATGAATGGTATTTTTAGTAAAGAGGGAACGTGGAAAGAACTGGGCGGTATGATCCGGGATCATACAGATGTGATATGGGAAAGGGTACCGGATAAAGTCGCTGAGTTGGATTAATAATCCGAACATTTAGGTTTGACCTATGTACCCGGTCTTTTATAGGCCGGGCTTTTTTAGATAGGAAAGTAGTGCCCATTATCTAGGCTCGCAGTTTACTTACCCTTTGTAGGGAAGGGGATAGATGTACAACTGTTTTCAATTTAGATATTTGTTTATAAAATATTGGTAGCCAGTAATTTCAACACTTTTCTTGCCTTTTATCTTTTCTTTTAGAACCTCCTTAGCAGCTTCAAAGTTGGAATGCATTGTTGAGATATTAATTGGACTTTTACTGCTACCATAGATACTAAAACCGCCAGTACCAACTTCAACTCTTTTAATATTACTGAATAAAATAGCTTCCGAATTATAACCAACTTTCTTGATTTCTTTATCATCAATTATAACCTCCCTTTGATTAAATCTTGAAATAGCTACCGCAGATCCAGCGACAATAACGGAAGCAACAAATGTTATTGGAAGTAGCAGTTGAATGGAGTTTACACCAGCAAAGTAGTAAAGAAATACGTTGGCGAAAGCAAAAAAGGAAACAAAGAAAATGACCCAGTATTTAGGATTCACTTTTAATCTAATTTTTTCCATGACGAACAGTATTTATTAGTAATGTAGTATATAGCTAATGATCATACGTATTAGGTATAGGTGCCGGAGCGTTGAAATTCTTATTAAATGAAACTATATCTATAAAAAGAACAGATAGCAAGAATCGGTAAGGCTTGCCCCCCTTATTGCGCGTATTATAGTGCCTCAATTCGTTGTATAGATAATACTTCAACTATTGGCCCAACCATCGTACAACTTGCTAAATCTTGACGGTTACTGATTGCCATTTGCACGCGTAATCCATTCTCCTTGAAATTATCTGGTAGCTTAACAAGTTCGTAAAGTTCATCATCAGCTTTAAGTCCCCACCCCCCGCAGTCAACTTGGATTTTTTTTATTTGCCCGGTAAGTATCTCAGTGTCCTTTTCTAGTGGAGATGTTGTACAACTTGAAAGACTAACAATCAAAATAATGCTGAGCCATAATGTGTGCGCTTTCATATTTTTAAAAAAGTGTAGTATGAAAATTTCAGCAAAATAAATCATCATGTTATCGTTTAATCCATTTTATCTATATAAATAATAAAATTCAAAAATACGGCTACCGAATGGGAATTATAACGATTGGCGCATCAGGTTCTTGATGAATAGTAGGTTCTGATATGATTTCCCCAAAAGCAAAGAACACTATCCAGGGTTGCAGGGTCTACAGGAACGCAATTTGGCGGACTTAATGGCAATAAAACGATACTTCACGCATCGTAGGGGCGGTTATTCGTGAGTGTTATTATCTTTGTTTCGGGATATGGAGGGTAATCATCACAATAATTGCGTCAAAAAAGAAGTGAAAAATATGTGTGGTGATTTGTCTTACATAAAAAGCTTGGGTGGCACTGGCAATAACCTGTATAGAGGTATTGCAAGTTTAAATGATGGAGTGTTTGAATCACTTTGCCTCCTATCAATTATAAATCTATACAAACAAAAAAATAAGAGGGAAATATGTATTCATATAAGAAGGTCTATCTTTTCATCATACCTTTAATGACAATTCTACTCTTGGGATGTGACTCATCTGTAACTTCAGAACAGGTATCACAGCCGGGAGACAGCATCGACCATGTTCCGACAGCACTTCATTCGGTTAACAATTCCGGTTTACAACGGACATTAGCAGAGGTGCGAAGAGCAACGGCACCTTATAATAATGTGGACCATGCCACGGCTGATGGGTATATTCCCACAGACCATTGGGTACCTCAAATGGGATATCACCATGTAAACCCAACGCTGATTGACGGTACTATAAATTATCTGGAGCCCGAAGTGTTGGTGTATCAGCGTAATCCAGCTGAACCAGATAACCGTCGGCTAGGTGCTGTTGAATATTTGATTCCTGTAAGTGCGGTATCCAGCCAGAGTGATTTGGATGATGCTTTTCCAGGAGTCGATGGAGATTACTGGCACATGCTTAGCTTACCAACAGGCACATTCTGGGCGCTCCATGCCTGGATTTGGTATCCTAATCCAGACGGAGTATTCCATGGAGAAAATGCAAGGGTTGGATTGTAAACTGGTAAATAAACTATCGTAAAACGTTTGAGGGCCGCGGGATTTGCTATCTCGCGGCCTTTTTATTGTTCTGAGAAGCCTAACGACATTGCACTTAATGGGCGTAATGGGATTTGTGATGCATCACACATTCCAAACGTTTATACCAAAAAGCAAAAGGACGCAACTCTGTTGAGTTGCGTCCAAATTCCAAATAAAACTTCATGTCGGAGTCGGAAGGTTATAGCAACTTATTATACTGCTAAATATTTAGTTAATAACCCGCAACATTAACTTTATCTTTGCACTTCAATGTTGTTGGGTCAACACCATCCCATACACATCTACTATGTGCATTAGCTCTTACTGATTTTCCATCACTAGTTAGTTCAAATTTTCCAGAGCTCGATATGCCAAATGAATTTGCATTTTTGTTATCTGGATTTAAGAAGACAAGAAGATCATTATCCGTGGATGTGAAATTGGCAATACCGGTAGCAAGCGGTTCACCTGCTAATACATCAGCACAACTACTGGGAGCTGGATTCCACAAACTGGCTAACACATCTTTGCCTTTAATATTTCGTATTATGCGATTTAGATCTTCAGCGGGTTGAACTTCCATAAAATTAACGGCACTAAAGCTGGGTATGCCTTGACAAATATCGACCACATTAGCTCCAACAAAATATGCGTAATCATTCTTGGGATCTGTTATCAAGAAAGTAGCTGTTCCCTCAAACCTGATTACCCTTGGACCTGAAGCAGTAGGTGGTCCTTGATGAGAACTAGCCTCAATTAAGTTGCTCGCTGATTTTGAATTTGAATCTTTTGAATCTGAGATTTGAGAATCTATAACAGAATCACACCCTACCAATATAAATGCAAGTATCAGAATAGAAGTTGATAAGAATTGAATCAAGAATTTTGAATCTTTCATAAGAGACCTCTTTTATAAGTTTATAATTGAGGGCTAATATCTGCTGTAGAGGATAATTTTCTGCCATTACTAAAATTAGTGTAATGCTTTGAACCTTATTTAGCTGTAGGGCATCTTCTAAATTTAGCTGTAAGGTATCTTCTTAACACGTTGTAAAAAAACTTCTTGATCGCCCTCTTATGGTGGTTGGATAACAAAGAAAAGAGGTCGCTCAGTTGCTGTCTCAGTCTCGATATTTTAAGGGGAGATACTCTCCGAAAACTTATATGCTGCCCGCAGGAATAGTTTTACTAGGCAAAACTTGGCATTAGTTAACAATAAGTGCTGGTATTCTAAAACGTAGATTTATCAGCACATTTAAACAGGTAGGGTAGTCTAATAAATGCGCGGGATCTTTCCAAAAAGGAGGTCCTCACTTAGATTAGAAAGTATCAATCCTAACTAATCCAAGGAGGACCCCATGACCTATGTAGGAATAGATCTTCACGCAAATAATATGGTAAATGTCGCGATTAACAGCAATAGTGAAGTAATTCGAGAGGCAAAGCTGCCGACGTCCCGGTAATCGCTGGAAGATTTCTTTGGCACCTTTGACGGCCCTGTGAAAGCCGTGGTCGAGTGCACCAGCAACTGGTACTGGCTTAGTGACTGGTGCCGGGCCAACGGAATCGATCTCACCTTGGCCGAAATCGGGGATATTACCCGTTTTCCCAGTGCCAAACAGTTTGTCAGTTATTGTTGTCTGGTACCGGGTAGTAAAAACAGTGGAGGGAAGAGCAGACATAAATCAGGAAACAAGGATGGCAACAAGTACCTGCGAGCAGCTTTCGGGCAGGCCGCCGTCTCGGCCTATACCCATTACAAGGTTGTGAAGAAATTCTACCAAAAGATTAAGCGCCGAAGCGGTCGCCCGGTAGCGCGAGCTGTGGTTGGAAAAGAGCTGGCCAAAGGCGTCTGGCATATGCTGACGAAGAACCAAGAATATAACGGATGTAAGGGGCAGCCAGTAAGGGCTGCTTCCCAAACCTGCTGGCCCCAACCGATAAACCCGAACGCCTAAGAGGGACACCGAGCCCGTGCGCGGGATTGGGACATCGGTTGGCTGGCCGGCCGGAGATCTGGGATAGTAGCTCCCACAGAGCTGCAGCTTCTGCCCATTGGCGGAGGATAAGCCCGAAAAGGGGGTTGGCTGCCGGCAGGTAATCCGAGCGTGATCAACGAACCCGGTCGCCAGCGATAGGTTTGAATAGGATTTACAAATTGAAGCGAAAAGAAGAATGCTGGGTGAGGGCTATCTGCTTGACATTTCCCTTTTTAAAGGGGTTAGCTGACCAGACTCAATGTTTGGTCAGCATGTTACTTTTGATGAGTTCAAAATCATATTTGTTTATTTCTAAAAACCCGTTCATTAACTTATATCCCCATTTATCAATATTATCCACGAAATGTAACTTCTTAAGAAGTGGATGTATTTTAACTTCCTCACAATGCAGAAATTTCACCTTCCTGCGATAAGGTTTAAAATTAGCGTTTATCGTTTGTTGAGATACTTTTCCCTTCTCAACGAAACCAATAGCAGTAAACTTTTGATAAGCGGTATTTGATCTAAGTTTTTCTTTTGACGAGTAAAATAGAATTCCGTCGCCGGCACTCATTTTTGCCAATGGCCACTTCTTACCATGACAAGCTTGGCAGTAACTTCCTTCTTTTGCGGCTTGCATATGGTCTTTGGAAGCGACTATGATCCAATATTTCATCGTGATTAATTAAATTGATATCGAATCAACTACTCCCGTTTGAATTGGTTCGAAACTGTTCACGAGTTTTTCTGCTTCTTTCATATGGGGAATGGCAGCAGAATTCGACAACATCTGTTCAAAATGTTCTTTGCTTTTCCATTGAGCATAATTGATTACTCTTTTCCCATCTAAACTTTGATGAATGTTTGCTGAGATAAATCCGGGCAGAGTACTCATTGCTTCTTCAGTAGCTTCAGCAAGTAGATTAACAAGTTCTTGCTGGTTGGTAGGTTCGACATGAAAAACATTAATTAATGTGAAGATATCATCATGTTGGTTAATTGTGGTCATAGAGATTGAATAAATTTTAGGTTATATTATCAGTGCACTGACAATATAATATCAGCATACTGATAAATCAATACGTAATTATGGTTGACCAAAGGTTAGGATATGTGATTAAGCGCACTCAACAAGTGTTACGCTCGCGCATGGATGAAAAATTAGATACTGTTGGAGTAACAACACCCCAATATGCCGCATTAAGTATTTTAGAAGAAGATCAGGGACTTTCGAATGCTGAATTAGCCCGTCGCTGCTTTTTAACGCCACAAACAATGCACAAAATTATAGGTGGGTTGGAGGCAAAGGGATTGGTTGAAAGAAAATCAGATCCTTCTCACGGAAGGAAAATTAATACGCTTTTAACTTCAGAAGGAAAAGATTTACTCAAAAAGGCACACAAGATAGTGCAAAATATCGAATGCAAAATGACGAGTGATTTAACGGAACAAGAGATTGAACAAACAAGAAAAAATTTAGCAAGATGTGTTGAATTACTCAATGACAGCTAACGGCGAGGCGTGTCCCATTAATATGCTGATTAAATGAGCATATTCATTCCTTTTCAGTTTATAAAATTTATTCTGCGATAATTTCCCCATTAGGTGCAACCTCTAGCCCAATGTATTCGCGAACAAAATTGGCTCCCCGTACGGGACTTAGCTTAACGATTCGGTGTGCTGCATCCATCATCTTACCTTCTTGCCCGAGAATTTTGTATAACTGTGCCAGCTCAGCCGTCGAATACCATGACATGGGAGCCAGTTTATCAGCAAGCTTAGCATAAGGCAATGCACGTTGGGCTTTTTCTTCTTTGGTCAGATCATCGGGCCAAACCGGCAGGGGATTCTCTTCGACAAGACCAATAAGCGGATGTTCAATAAAGTCACCACCAAGCTTCATTCCGGAAGAAATAGCACTTTTAAGCCGCTTTTCTGCCTCATCCAGTTTTCCAGCTCGTATAAGTTCAGCGGGTAGTTTAAAATCTCCTTCTTCAGGATGCATAGCGTAGGTGGTGTCTTTCCAGATAAGATCTAGATGTGTGTTACCCAACCGACGATCTATGTATACATCTGTAATATCGGTAGCCAGCTGGTGGGTCGACAGTGGATATAATTCCGTATCTATAAATGCTTGCTTGGCTCCATCATCGACTTGCAGGTGTAGCTGACCGGAAGCGTTGGTAATGGTCGCTCGGTGTACCGGAGAGATACGATAGGTGCCCGTGAACTTTTCTCTTTCCTCAGCATCTAGCTCTATGGTATAGCGGGGGGGCGGCTGATGTTCTTTAACCGCCGTCATAGTTAAATCCTGGTTGTTAAAATGTTGATCCGAGGTCATAGGCACCCTGATATCGGGCTCCAGGTAGGTTCTGGGCGTATCGGGCATGCCCTCTTGATGCATTGTATGTGACAGCAGTACCACAATTTTGGAATTTGGCAGTTGCGCCGGTACCGTTTCGCCCCAGATATTGGGATTAAAAGAACTGTTTTCTCCGGCAAAAATGGTTTTGGTTCGGCGCTCCATCTGCATGGCAAAAATACCTCCGGCCGATGTAGTTTCGGGACTAATAAGCGTATAGAGCTTACCTCGCTGGTTGAACTTGGGATGATCGGCGAACTGTCGGATCAGGGGCTCCGCATCCGATGAGTTGCCGCCCCCATTGGTGCGGAGATCGATGATCATTTTGTTGATCGGGTTGCTATCGGCGATGTGCCCAAGGCTGTCGGCAAGGTGGTTGAGTGTCCAGTCTTCGGATTCATGCACAATCAAATTTAAATCGAGATACAGGTTCTGGGTCGAATCGCGGTAACTCAGACTGTAATTCGGTTCCCTATTACTTTGGGGCTCGGAGCCCGGCGACCATTGCAGGTTTTCAGGCACCAACGGACGTGACGGTGGCATGGTAGCAAAAGCTACATATTCAGCGGTATTGGGCATAAGCGTTTTTACCTGTATCTCTTTTCTTTCTCCTTCAGGAGTTCGAATCTCGAGGGGTACGTTATTAATATCATCGATAAAATCCAGCGCCTTCAGGTGGTTGGCCCAGCGAAATTGAATTACATATTCCTCCACATCGCGCCACATGTCCCACCGGTTGTCGGAGCTCACATATTTAGATAATGCTTCGTACACCTCGTCAACAGGTATACCGTTGACTGATAATATTTCACTGTCGATCCAGTCGGTATTGATGGCTGCCATGATATAAACCCCATCAGCAAACCGGTAAGGAAATAATGGAACAGCCCGCCAACCTATGGCACTTTGGGCGGAACGTATACGAGTATGTCCCGTGCCGAGTGCTGGCAGATTAGCCAGTTGCATAAGTGAAAATATGCGCTGGTCGCGCGTCTGTTCTGGCACCAGTTGTTTAAGCGAATCCACCCGCCGGGTGAGTTCTTTTTCATTGATCGCAGCCTCATAGTACGGTATACGTTGACGAATCAAGGAAGCTAGGGTATCTAAATCTGCCCGCCATTCTTGCACTGACATTGATTTTGGTATCTCCTGCCTGAGCATGAGTCGTTCACTGCGGGGCGTAGCACGGCGGTAAAACTGTTCGGGTGGAAAAGGTAGAGTATCTGTCTTGGCTATATAGTAATTCTCAAAGCCAGTAATTTTAATTTTATCTAATGGACTTACAGGTTCAGCTAAAAATTGATGGCTATTAATACCTATACATATTGATAATAAGAATACCCAGTTGAGGAGCGTGTGCACTTTAAATGAAAAATACATAAAACTCACTTGAATTATAATTGTACATTTGTCAATAAAAGAAAGGGTATTCGTAAATCCAGTGGCAATGTTACGAAGAGAAATGACTGTTCATGTAACGACGTCTTGCATAAACTGCAGGCACAAGTGGCGAATTGAAATTATATACAAATGAAAGGGTAACTAATAAAAGGGAAGTCGGCAAGCATTGGGGAGGCCTGTCTACATAAATAAAGGAATTACATTTTAAATATGAATGGACTGTCTCAATTTTTATTTTGAGCCAACCCGCCGAAGTATGTAGTAACCATTTACAACATCAAGATTCCATTCATCAACGTAGTCTCCTGAACCGACAAATTGATAATGGTAATCGCCAAATTTCCATGAACTTTTTGTCCATTTTAACCCTGGGTCATGATGAAGTGTATCTGCGTACCGCTTTGTAGGCCAATAATTTCTAATGGGGTACAAGAACTACTCGGCCACCAAAATGTGAAAACAACCATGGGGTACACACATGTGCTGAAAAAGGGCAGGAAGGGTGAGCAGAGTCTGGCCAATACGATATAGTTGAAAGGAGATGTATTGAATGTACCCAAGAAAGGACTCGAACCTTCACGGGGAAACCCCCACATGCACCTGAAGCATGCGCGTCTACCAATTCCGCCACTTGGGCATTTTGAACGGTTTCAAATATAGGACATTTCGCAATGAATTTGAAACCTCTTGCTATACTTTTTTAGGACTCGTATTGAACCCGGCCCCGGCAAAGGGTGAGTTGTAAGGGGTGCGCTAAATATAGATGCTGCAAATCCCAAACATCCCCAAACAAAAAAAGCCCGCTAAAAAGCGGGCTTTTAAAATCGTCAAGAAAAAGAACGACTATTTGTAGTCCAAGCTTCGGACGTTAGTAGCGCTTAATCCTTTAGGAGTTTCTTCAACGTCAAATTCTACTGCTTCGTCGTCTTCAAGTCCTTGATTGTAATCTAAGTTTTCGACATTGTTTCTGTGAACGAAAACGTCTTTACCACCGTCGTCGGGTGCAATAAATCCAAATCCTTTCTGTGTGTCGAAAAATTTTATTTTGCCTTGTGCCATAATATATAACTGTGTATTAGTGTACACCTATCGAGTGGTATCAGATGAAAGGAGTTGAATTAACGCGTCGTTCCAAAAAATATACTAGTAGGTGGGTAATTAAATGTAACACGCCATAATACGACTATTCCAACAGAATACCTATTTCTATTTACATTTTTATATTAAGCTCTTGGAAAACGTGGTATTAGGTTGAACCTTTCCTTTGGGACGCCTATATATATTTCTCCCGTCTTGTGATGCATAAAGGGCTGTTTTTGTGGATGGGAAACATGTGGGAAATGGGGTTGAATAAACAATAATACGGCTGAAATAATTATGATTAAGAAAAAAAGAGACAGATGAAGCAGAATTCGTTCGTACTCAGTGGGCGCGTGGGCTTTGTTGCCGGGCCCCTGATTTTTGTATGTATCTTATTGCTGCCTGCGCCCGAAGGGCTTTCTGTTGCGGGCTGGCACACCGCCGGGGTGGCATTGTTGATGGCTACCTGGTGGCTTTTCGAAGCACTGCCTATTCCGGTAACGGCACTGCTGCCCATTGTGTTATTACCACTGCTCAATATCACAGGTATCGCCGAAGCAACCACGCCTTATGCCAATCCGCTTATTTTTTTATTCTTGGGAGGCTTTATTATTGCTGTTGCCATGGAGCGCTGGGAGCTGCACCGCCGAATTGCGCTGAATATCGTGGAGTTTGTGGGGAGCCGTCCCTCTTCTATTATTATGGGATTTATCCTGGCTTCAGCTTTTCTCAGTATGTGGGTCAGTAATACAGCTACGGCCCTGATGATGCTACCTATTGGACTCTCTATATTAAAGTTGGTTGAGAATCAAAAAGAGCATGCCGGGAAAATAAATTTTGAGATTGTCTTGGTGCTCAGTATTGCTTACGGTTGCAATATCGGGGGAATGGCTACAATCATCGGTACGCCGCCTAATGCGTTGCTGGCTGGATATATGAATGAGACCTACGGACTTAATATCGGTTTTGCCCAGTGGATGATGGTAGGGGTGCCATTGACTATTATTGCAGTTCCCATTCTTTACTGGATGTTAACTAAAGTTATATATCCCATAAAAATTGATCTGTTGCCCGGCGGCCGGGCCCTTATTGAAGAAGAACTGGAGCAGCTGGGACCTATAAGCAGTTCTGAAAAGAAGGTAGCGGCAGTGTTTATCTGTGCAGCAGTATTATGGATTAGTCGTCCGCTCTTGACAAATATTTTACCGGGGCTTTCGGATGCGGGTATTGCTATTGCAGCGGCCTTGTCCCTCTTTGTTATTCCTCATAATCTTTCAGAGGGGCAGTTTCTACTTTCTTGGTCTGATGCGGCGAAGCTGCCGTGGGGCGTGCTTATATTATTTGGAGGTGGATTAAGCCTAGCCGCAGCCATCAGCGAAACGGGGCTGGCAGGCTGGATAGGAAGTGGAGTTGGTATGTTAGGGGGCTGGTCGCTTTTGCTGCTGGTGAGCTTGGTTGTCGTCACTATCGTCTTTTTGACCGAGATTACCAGTAATACGGCTACAACAGCCGCTTTTTTGCCTATTGTTGCTTCGGTAGCCATTGGGTTGGGAGAAAATCCGCTGATACTTGCTGTTCCGGCGGCTTTGGGAGCCAGCTGTGCTTTTATGCTGCCCGTGGCAACCCCGCCCAATGCTATTGTGTATGGGAGTGATAAGATTACCATTCCCGAAATGTCCCGGGCCGGCTTATGGTTGAATCTCATTTTTATTGTGCTGCTGACCGCCGCAGCTTTTTCTTTAATTACCTTGGTATTTGGCATTGAAGCAGGTGTGCTGCCTGAGTGGGCAACCAATTAAATTAGGCCCTTCGGTTTTCGAAGATTGTTGTAATCATTTCCCGGTATTCATCGGTTAATGGTATATTACGGCGTATCATCATCGCTTTCATCGCCTCAAAGGCTTTATCCAGTTTGTAGGTTTGGATCACATTCGCCCCCACCCAGCTAAAAGAGGGGATGAGTTTAGGTGGAAAATCATCCGAAAAGATATTGCAGCTTACCCCGCAGATAGTTCCGGTATTGAGCTGGGTATTGATAGCTGTTTTACAGTGGTCGGCCATAATGGTACCGATAAACTGTTGTCCGGTTTCGATCTGCTCGCGATCACTCCAGTTGGTAATCTGGATATTACTGTAGTTATTTTTGAGATTTGAGGTATTCGTATCGGCACCAATATTACACCACTGCCCAATAAGGGAGTTGCCCATAAAACCATCGTGACCTTTATTTGAATAGGAATGGAAAATGGTGTTATTTATTTCGCCGCCCACCTTGCATACCGGTCCAACGGTAGTTCCTTCATAAATCCGGGCTCCCATTTTAACAGTGGCACCTTCACAAATAGCTACCGGCCCGCGAACATAAGAACCGGCCATGACCGTTGCATTTCTGCCGATGTAGATCGGTCCGTTTTCGGCAATTAGAATACAACCCGGCTCTATGGTAGCGCCTTCTTCAATAAAGATATCGTCTTTGTTTTGGAGTATCGCATTCTCAGAGACTGTAATATCGATATCTTCTTCTATGGGAAGTAAGGTAGTATCAAATGTTATCTGTTGTCCATTCAGTTGGAACATATCCCAAAGGTATGTAATAGAAAGGAAGTCGGAACCTTCGAGCACAAAAAGATTGCTGAAGTCAGTGGTATTGTTTTTGTGCCACTCAGCCGAGGTAGAACCATTTACACAGGCAGCAATAACGGTGTCTCCGTGTTTTAGGCATTGTCCTTCGTTTAAATCATTTAGTTGTTGAATCAGACTGCTACTGGGTAGGTACCGACTGTTAATCCATAAGCACTGTTCGGTAGCATTAATCGAGCCACGTGAAAAAAGAGTTTGTAGATGAGGCCGAAGCAGTCGAGCAGGTTCTGGAGCTTCTAATGCTAGAGCCCATTGTTGAGAAATAGTTTGTATGCCTACACGCAGGTCATCAACCGGGCGTGTTAGGATAAGCGGCTGCAGATTTTCAGAAATATGATCTTCAAAGAAGCATAACTGCATGTCTAGGTAAGTGACTAAAAGTTATGAGGAGTTAGTTTTAAAATATAATATAGAATGATAACTTTACCCATGGTCAAAAACTGACTCAGAGAGGCAGTATAACAAAAATAATTACGCAAATTACAGGATATCCCATATGTGTGGAATTGTAGGTTATGTCGGAGAAAATAAGGCAAGTGAGGTTATTGTTAAAGGACTCGAACGATTGGAATATCGAGGCTATGACTCTGCTGGCATTGCTTTATATAATGGAAGTCTGGAGATCAAAAAAGGAAAAGGCAAGGTTCAAAACCTGAAAGATAAACTGTCAGCGGACCCTACTGCCGGTTATATGGGAATTGGTCATACGCGCTGGGCAACCCATGGTGCACCGAACGATGTGAACTCGCACCCCCATGTAAGCGGATCCGGGAAAATTGCCTTGGTTCATAATGGGATTATTGAGAACTATAATTCGCTTAAAAAGGAGCTTGAAAACAAAGGTCGCAGCTTCCATACTGACACTGATACCGAAGTTATAGCTCAGCTTATTGAAGAGATCTACGAAAGTGAAGATGATATCACTTTTGAACAGGCTGTGCAGATGGCGCTCAAGCAGGTAGTGGGTACCTATGGTCTGGCGATTATCAATATTGAAAATCCCGAACAGATAATTGTGGCTCGAAAGGGCTCGCCTTTGCTTCTCGGGGTTGGAGATGGTGAGATGTTTATAGCCTCCGATGCTTCACCAATTGTGGAGCATACGAAGAAGGTGGTATATCTCGATGATGGTGAGATGGCTATTGTTACTAAAGATGATTACGAAGTGAAAACCATTGAAGATGTATCGCTTACAAAGAAGGTACACGAGCTGGCAATGAGCGTAGAAGAGATTGAGAAGGGCGGCTACCCGCACTTTATGCTCAAAGAGATTTTTGAACAACCTCGGGCAATCTCAGATTGTTTGCGCGGACGTATTGATGTAGAGAATAATTCTATTCAGTTGGGCGGGATTGCCGATGTGCTTGATAAACTTGTGGGTGCAAAAAGACTTATTATTGCCGCTTGTGGTACAAGCTGGCATGCCGGTCTTGTGGGCGAATATCTGTTTGAGCACCTGGCAAAGCTGTCGGTAGAGGTTGAATATGCTTCAGAATTCCGCTACCGTGAAGCCCTTATCGATGAAGATGATGTGATGTTGGTTGTATCGCAAAGTGGAGAAACCGCAGACACTCTGGCTGCGCTGCGCACGGCTAAAGAGCACGGAGCCTTAACACTGGGTGTCTGTAATGTGGTAGGATCTACGATAGCCCGTGATACGGATGCAGGAGTATACACCCATGCCGGTCCTGAAATTGGGGTCGCTTCTACTAAAGCTTTTACTACTCAGGTTTCTGTACTGGCGATGATGGCAATTATGCTGGGACAGAAAAGAGGAACGATTGATGATCAATATGCCGGGCGTCTGATTCAAGAGTTGGATCGTATTCCGGGTAAAGTAGAGAAGATTCTTGAGCAAAAAGAGTCGATAAAAGAGATTGCACGATTGTTTACCTATGCCCCCAATTTCTTGTACTTGGGAAGAACGTACAACTTTCCTGTAGCCCTCGAAGGCGCGCTTAAGCTGAAAGAAATTTCTTATAGTCATGCTGAGGGATATCCTGCAGCAGAAATGAAGCATGGGCCCATTGCACTTATTGATGAGATGATGCCGGTCGTAGTGGTTGCAGCAACCGATCATACCAATGAAAAGATGATTAGCAACATTGAAGAGGTAAAGGCTCGTGATGGACGTATTATCTCGATAACAGGGGAGGATAACAATGAGGTCATTGATCTTTCAGAATTCTACTGCTCAATACCTGAGACAGAAGATTGTCTGTCACCCTTGTTAACATCGATACCGTTGCAGTTGCTTTCCTATTATATAGCGGTTAATCGCGGTTGTAATGTAGATCAGCCCCGTAACCTGGCAAAAAGTGTAACAGTAGAGTAGTGTGGGGTGTTGGTAGCTGGCTTTGACTGTACTACGTTCTCTGTTTGTTTCTAAATGGAGTGCAGTGAATGAGAAGATAACTAAGGTCTCACCTGGTGAAGGGACCTTTTTTATTGAGATGAAAACTTGTACTTCTGAGAAGCAGCAAGCTATTTCAGAATGAACTTGTCATATTCAGCTCCTTTCAGGATCTTTATAGCTAAACGAAACTAGATTGTGCACCGTTAGATAAAACTATGGCTACTATAAATATCAAAAATATGGTGTGCGACCGTTGTATTACGGCAGTAGAAGAGCTCTTCGAAGAGCTGGGGTATGATGTTCGGGCTGTGGAGCTTGGCAAAGTAGATGTTGCTGAAACCCCGGGCGAAGAGCAGTTAGAAACAATAGCCACACAGCTTAGAGAGAAAGGCTTTGAGCTTATACAAGAGAAAAAAGATAAGCTGGTAGAGGAAATAAAAGCTAAACTCATAGCTTATTTGCAGATTCTTGAGAAAGAAGATGATCCGCCTAAACTTTCAGAATACCTTTCTGAGAGCATGCACCGTAATTATAGTTATTTGAGTAACCGGTTTTCAAGTGAAACGGACCTGACTATTGAACGTTACTTAATACAATTAAAAATTGAGCGGGTTAAGGAGTTAGTCAGCTATCAAGAGTTAACACTAAGTGAGATTGCCTGGAAGTTAAACTATAGTAGTGTGCAGTATCTATCTAAGCAGTTCAAAAATGTTACCGGCGAAACGGTAAGTGAATTTCGCACTCATTTGGATCGATCCGGACGCCAGTCGTTGGATGCTGTAAGATCATAGATCCAAAAATTTTACACACCTATGTTATTTGATTGTAACACCTAGAGGGTGGGAGTTTGCTATCTTTATATCGATCAAAAACTAATAAAGATAGCTTGTCATGAAGAAATCATTGCAGATTGAAGGGATGCACTGCGCCGGATGTGCTAACAGTGTAGAGGATGCATTAGCAGAAGTATCCGGGGTTAAAAAGGTTTCAGTAAATCTGGCTACCGAGAAAGCGCTGGTTGAATTTGAAAATGGTTCAATAGATGAGAGTGCGCTTAAAAAGGCCGTGCAGAGTGCTGGTTATGATATTAAGGAAGACGATGATGTAGCCTCTATTGAAGATTCCGATAATGAAAAGCTGGAACGGGCCTATAACAAAATGAAATGGGCCTGGGGATTAACAATACCCATTATGCTGTGGATGCTCCCCGAAATGATTTGGGATACAACCGTGGGGGGAGAAGCGCTATACCATGCGATAATGGTTGCCCTCTCTGCAGGTGTTATCTTTTATCCCGGTTTGGAAACACTGAAAGGGGCATGGAAGTCGACCTTGAATGCCGCACCCAACATGGATGTACTGATTGCCATGGGGAGTTTATCTGCACTGGCTACCGGGTTAGTAGCATTACTTCATGCTTTCGGAATGGCACCGCCCTTTCACAGTTTTGCCGGTATTGCCGGTATGATTATGGCCTTTCACTTAACAGGAAGATATGTTGAAACCAAGGCAAAAGGACGAGCTTCAGAAGCTATTAAAAAGTTGATGACTCTGGAAGCCAAAGAAGCTCGTATCATCCGTAATGGTAAAGAGATGACGGTCTCGGTAAGAGATCTTAATGTAGATGATGTGATGATTGTACGTCCGGGGGAAAAGATTCCGACAGACGGCAATGTTATTGATGGTGAAAGCCGAGTGGATGAATCTATTGCTACCGGAGAATCGATGCCGGTAAAAAAGGTGAAAGGTGATGAAGTGATTGGAGGAACTATCAATCAAAATGGCACCATGAAGGTGCAGGCTACGAAAGTGGGCGAACAAACATTTTTGAGTCAGGTTATTCGGATGGTTGAAGAGGCACAAGGCTCCAAAGTACCCATACAGGAGTTTGCCGATAGAATTACAGCTATTTTTGTGCCGGTGATCTTGGTTCTGGCGGCAGTAACCTGGGCAGCCTGGATGATATTCCCCGATTTCTTCCATCAAATAGCGGTTTGGGGAGCTGGTTTTATACCATGGATAAATCCGGCTATGGGGGATGTAGCCTTGGCGTTTTATGCAGCCATTGCAGTACTGGTAATTGCTTGTCCGTGTGCGTTGGGATTGGCAACACCTACTGCTCTTATGGTTGGCACGGGCCTTGGTGCTGAAAACGGTATTCTTATTCGCCAAGGCAAGGCGGTGGAGATTCTGCGCGAGATAGATACTGTTATTCTTGATAAAACAGGTACTATTACAGAGGGTAAGCCTTCTGTAACCGATGTTGTTGCCTATATAGATGAAGATAAGCTTCTTAAATATGCAGCTTCAGCCGAAAATAGGTCTGAACATCCTATAGGAGAGGCTATTGTAACTTATGCGAAATCGGAAGGATATGAACTGCTTGGCTCTACCGCTTTTGAGGCCGTAACGGGAAAAGGTATCAGGACGAAGGTAAAAGGAGAGAAGGTTTTGATTGGTAATCAATCTTTTATGGAAGAAGCTAATATCAGTATTCCTACAGACTATTCCGAGCAAGTGGTTGCTCTAGAGAATGAAGCAAAGACAACGGTTCTTGTTGCGATTGAAGGAGAGTTTGCTGGAATCCTGTCAGTAGCTGATCCTATTAAAAATGATAGCCAGCAAGCGATCTCCACGTTTAAAGATATGGGCTTAGAACCAATAATAATTACAGGTGACAATAAGAGAACGGCCAAAGCAGTAGCGCAAAAGGTAGGCATCGAAAAAGTTATTGCCGGTGTGTTACCGGACCAGAAGTCAGATGAAGTAAAAAAACTTCAGCAGCAAGGCCGAAAGGTGGCCATGATAGGAGATGGAATTAATGATGCTCCGGCTCTTACCCAGGCTGATATTGGTATCGCTATTGGCACGGGTACGGATGTGGCAATAGAATCGGGCGATATCGTTTTGGTTCAAGGTGATCTCTCGTCAGTTATACAAGCGATGAAGTTGAGTCAGGCAACTTTCCGAAAAATAAAGCAAAATCTGTTTTGGGCGTTCTTCTATAATGTAGTAATGATTCCTCTTGCATTACTTGGAATGATGCATCCATTGCTGGCAGAAGCGGCCATGGCATTTAGCTCTATCAACGTGGTCTTTAATTCACGTCGTTTACAAAAGGTTGATCTTTCTGCATAGAAGCTGTGGAAAACTATGTGTAAAATTAGAATTTTTTAATAAATTAAGAATAATTTGTAACAAAAAGCCTTTTGCTCACTCTTGAATGTATATGCCCAGTAAAAAGGGTATATCCCTCAATGTGGATAACTTGAAATTGCGAATTTCATTGGTTATTAACCGAGGGGTTCTATAAAGACGGCTAAAAATAATTTAAACTGTGGGGAAGGTTTAATGAAAGATTGGAAGGCATTAATTTTTAAAATAACGGTATTAGTACTTATTAGTATTGTTATGCTAACTGGCTGAGTCTAATATTTCCCGGGATGGGATATTTGAGGCCAAAGTCACGATACTAATAACGCAACTAATCGGAAAATATCTTGAGTGAAAATCAGGTTACGGACTTGTCATATCTGCGTGAGATGGCAATGGGAGATGAAGAGATTGTTAAAGATACGGCTAAAGCTTTTCTGGAAAATATACCCGCTTTAATTTGTCAAATGAATGAGTGCTATGCGAATGAAACATGGCAAGAACTAAGAAAGTTAGCGCACCAAATAAAATCCAATATGAGTTACATGGGAATGGATGAGGGGCGATCGATTGTGCTTGATATCGAAAACCAGATTAAAAACAATAACATTTCTAAAAAGCTGGGTGCACAGCTCTCGGAATTTGAGCAGATCTGTAATCATGCTTGTAATGAACTAACTTCGAAGCTGAAAGAACTCAATTAAGAATAAGTAAGTAACAATTTTTATAGGGTTACGTACACCTGCAAAATTTAATAAATACAGGTGTATATTATGATAATGTCATTATTGCTAAATGCTCTTGGGATATTTTTGATAGCCTACTTTTTGAAAGGAGTTAAAATTGAGAGTTTTCTAACAGCTCTTGGTGTGGCTATTGTATTAGGATTGGTAAATACTTTTGTTAAGCCCATACTGGTATTTTTAACCTTCCCCATAACAATGCTAACTTTCGGATTGTTTCTCTTGGTAATAAATGCACTTATGCTGATGCTGGTAGATGCCCTTATAGAAGGAATGGAAATAAAAGGCTTTGGATGGGCTTTACTATTTAGCTTCTTGCTCTCGATTTTAAATTTAGGCTTTTTCTAATTAAGCCACATTCACACTGTCGGATGTAACGGTGCCGCCACTGTTTACTTCCAAGGTATACACTTTGGCAGGGGGGAGATTTAATAAAACGATCTTTTCGTTTTGCCCATACTTTTCAACTACTTTTTCTTCAAAGTCGCTTTTGAAATCACGAAATTTCACATATTTAAAATAGCTGATATATGCTTCCGGATTACATAGGTTGAGTTTTTTTTCCCATATTTCACGGGATACCTTTTCCGGCATATTCTCATATGGCAAGCTGGAAAAAATAAAGTCGTACTGATAGTTGGGGTCGAAGTGCAGGATGTCGGAATGGTGGGCCTGAACGTTTTGCTGGCGATATTTTGTTTTTACGATTTGAAAAAACTTTTTGTGTATCTCAACAATATCCAACTGATCTTTAGGGCGTAAATGCTTGATGATTTGCTTGGTTAGCGGGCCCGTACCCGCACCGATTTCTAAGATACGAAGTGGTGAGCAGTCGTTACCGGCAAGTTTTTTTTTGAGTTGTGAAACCAGATCTTTAGCAAGAAATTTTGAACTGGGAGCAATAGCTCCTACTTGTTTGAGATCTTTAAAAAAGTAAAGCAGATGTTCCAATCAACCTCTATTTTTATCATTATTAATTCCTAAAGGTAACAAAGCTAGCGGTTTATGGCTAGCATTGTTATCAATATTTTAATTTTCTTACTTCCATTCGGAAATCTGGATTCGTATTTCGAAATCCCGATTAGTTCATAAAATATTTTTACATATGCAAGGGTAATTAATTTTGAATCATTCATATGTAAATGTATGCTTCTAACTTTTAACAAAAAATAAAATTTAACTTAAATAATCCATTATGAGTTCTAAGATAGTAAAGAGGATTGGTGTTTTGATGTTGGGGCTGGTATTTCTGGCATCTTGTGCTACCTCTGAGCAAGTGAAAAGTTCTTCGAAAAGTGATAAGGGCACTAATGGGGCTAAATCCCCCAACGGGCTTAAGCCTTACAGTGAGGTAATAACTGATAAAGCCAAAACAGATGAAGGGCTTTTTGATATTCATAAGATTGAGACTGATTATTTTTATGAAATTCCTGATTCATTGCTTAGTCGCGAGATGTTATTGGTTTCGCGTATTGCTGAAACACAAAATGAGATTGGCTACGGAGGTGAAAAACTGAATACCCAAGTTGTACGTTGGCAAAAGAAGGATGATAAAGTGTTACTGCGTCATGTTACGTATGAAAATGTAGCGAATGATTCTTTACCGGTTTATGAAGCAGTGAAAAACTCTAACTTTTAGCCTATCATCGCTTCATTTGATGTTAAATCATTAGGGGAAGATTCTTCTGGGGTTGTAATTGAAGTAACGGATCTTTATACCACTGATGTGCCTTCTTTGGGATTACAAAGTAGCCGTCGCGAGCGATACCGGGTACGCCGATTGGATAGGGATCGTTCATTTATTGAACATATCCACAGTTATCCGCAAAATATTGAGGCCCGAAATTGGATAACCTACGAGGCCTCCAAACCGCCATCAAGTTCATCAACGGGAACAATATCTCTTGAAGTTAACCACAGCATGGTGTTGTTGCCTAAAGATAAAATGGATACCCGCTCCTATGATAAAAGAGTAGGGTATTTTAGCGTACAACAGACAGATTATGGTACCAATGCACACAAGGCTAAAAATAAACAATATGTTACGCGCTATAAATTGGTACCCAAAGATAAAGAGGCCTATTTAAACGGTGAGCTGGTAGAGCCAGTAAACCCTGTCGTATATTATATTGATCCTGCAACACCCGAAAAATGGCGATCATACCTTAAAGAAGGAGTTGAAATGTGGCAGGAAGCTTTTGAAGCAGCAGGATTTAAAAATGCTATTATTGCTAAAGATCCGCCCTCAGAGGAGGAAAATCCTGAATGGAATCCGGAAGATGTGCGGTATTCGGTGATCCGTTATTTCGCTTCAGATATTAGAAATGCTTACGGTCCTCATGTTCATGATCCGAGAACGGGACAGATTTTAGAGAGTGATATCGGTTGGTACCATAATGTGATGAGCCTGCTTAGAAACTGGTATTTTGTGCAAACAGCCGCAGTAAATCCTGATGCCCGTACGGTCCATTTCAAAGATGAAGTGATGGGTAAACTCGTTCGTTTCGTTTCGGCACACGAAGTAGGTCACACGCTGGGTCTACCACACAACTGGGGATCAAGTTATGCATTCCCTGTCGATTCTTTACGCTCTCCATCTTTTACCTCTACCCATGGTACCGCGCCTTCCATCATGGACTATGCTCGTTTTAATTACATAGCACAGCCCGGCGATGGAGTAGAAAGCTTTGGCCCGGATATTGGACAGTATGATGAGTGGTCTATCAAATGGGGCTATTCTTGGTTCCCAGAAGGGATGAGCAAAGAGGAGAAAGAAGCCAAGCTTAATGAATGGACTCGCGAGCGAGCTGACGATCCGGTCTATTTTTATGGACGACAATCGGGCAGTAAAATTGATCCCCGTTCGCAAAATGAAGACCTCGGTAATGATGCGATGAAAGCAAGTGAGCTGGGTATTGCTAATCTAAAGCGTATTACTGCGAACTTGGTAGAATGGACTAAACAAGAGGGTGAGAATTTTGCCGAACTCGAAGAGCTTTATGGAAGTATTCTCAACCAATGGGGACGATATATGGGCCACGTGACCAAAAATATTGGTGGGGTCTATGAAAATAATAAGACCTATAGCCAAGAGGGTGCGGTCTATGAGTTTGTTCCTGAAGAGAAGCAGCAACGTGCTATGGATTTCCTTATTGATTACGGATTCCATACTCCTGGTTGGGTCCTGGATAGTGATATACTGGATCGCATTAACCAATCAACCGTTGTTGATAATATGCGAGATGCACAGGTGGGTGTCCTTAATGAGGTCACTGATCCACAGCGTATTGCCCGTCTTATAGAGTTTGATGCACGTTCTGCTGATGATACCTATAATGCTTTTGAGATGATGGATGATCTGAGGAATGGTATCTGGAGTGAGCTAAATGATCATGATGTGATCGATGTTTATCGTCGTAATCTGCAACGAGCTTATATCGAACGTATGGAGCACTTAATGACAGAAGAGTTGCCAAGTATTCCTGAGGCTTTTAAGGAGTTCATAGGCTGGACTGATGTTAATGTAAGTCAGTCGGATATTCGCCCTGTTGTTCGTAACCAGCTTGAGCTGCTTCTTGATGATGTTCAAGGTACAAAGAGGAGAGTTCGTGATCGTGCTACAAGGGTGCATCTGAATGATGTGGAAGTACGTATTGAAAATATTCTTAACCCTGATGATTAAAATAAATTTGCTTAAAACAGCGAAATACATTTTCTAATAGTATAAAGCCCCGGCAATAGTCGGGGCTTTTTTGTAAGAACAACATTTTTTTACATCCTGCTCTTGCAAATCGGTTTTGCATTCAATAGCATAAGGAATTGGGAAACAGTAATTATTTAAAAATGAAATTGAGGTTATATGAAAGCTTCTTTTGTACAAAAGGGAATAGGTAGGATCACGTTGATAGCGTTTGTGACGTTTTTTCTTACTGCCGTAGCCGGTGCTCAAAATCTTGATATGGAAAAATTTAAAGATATGGAGCCACGGAATATCGGTCCGGCAGGTATGAGTGGGCGAATTACAGCAATCGATGTGGTAACTGAAAATCCTGATATTATATACAGTGGTGCTGCTTCAGGTGGATTGTGGAAATCTGAAAGTGGGGGAGTCGATTGGGAACCTGTTTTTGATGACCAAGAGGTACACTCTATTGGCGCTATTGATATCTACCAAAAGAATCCCAGTATTGTTTGGGTGGGTACTGGAGAAGGGAACCCCCGAAACAGTGCAACGATGGGAGGTGGCGTCTATAGAAGCATTGACGGTGGCCGAAGTTGGGAGTTTATGGGTTTAAAAGAAACGCGTACCATCCACCGTATTATTGTACATCCCGAAAACCCGGATATTGTTTATGTAGGAGCACAGGGTAATCCTTGGGGCGATACTGAAGCCCGCGGCGTCTATAAAACCACAGATGGTGGAGAGACTTGGGACAAGATACTTTACAATAACGATAGAACAGGTGTTGCTGATCTGGTTATGGATCCGTCGAATCCCAATAAGTTATTTGCTGCAATGTGGGAATACCGTCGTTGGCCTTGGTTTTTTGAGTCGGGTGGAGAAGGATCCGGCCTATATCGATCTGTAGATGGAGGTGAGAATTGGACTGAGGTTACTGATGAGGATGGATTACCAAAAGGTCCGCTGGGACGTATTGGTCTGGCCATAGCACAGAGTAATCCCGATCGCGTTTATGCATGGGTGGAATCAAATAATAATGCATTGTATCGCAGTAATGATGGAGGCTACAACTGGGAGAAAACGGTAGAGATGTCGGAAGATCCTGATATGGGGAACCGACCTTTTTATTATGCTGATATCTATGTAGATCCCCATAATGAAAACCGAGTGTACAGCTTATACAGCTTTTTGTCGGTTAGTCAAGATGGCGGAAAATCTTTCGATAGTATATATCCCTATTACAACTATATTCATCCCGATCATCACGCATTCTATATTCATCCCGAAGATCCGTCATTTATTATTGATGGTAATGATGGAGGAATGAATATTTCTCATGACCGTGGTAAAAGTTGGCGTTTTGTACAGAATATCCCCGTTGCTCAGTATTATCATATTAATGTGGATATGCAGTATCCTTATAACGTGTATGGTGGTATGCAGGATAATGGTTCTTGGCAGGGACCGGCATATATTTGGCGACAGGGTGGAATCCGAAATTCTTATTTCCAAGAAATTTATTTTGGAGACGGATTTGATGTAGTTATTGACTCAAGTAATGCTCGTTATGCATACGCAATGTCGCAGCAAGGTAATGTGGGGCGTGTTGATCTTGAGACCGGTCATTCGCGTTTTTCTAAGCCGGTAAATCCTGAAGGAGAAGAGCTTCGGTTCAACTGGGATGCAGCTATTTCGCTGGATCCTTTTGACGATGAAACCGTTTATTTTGGTAGCCAATTTGTACATAAGAGTACAAATAAAGCTGACAGTTGGTCGATCATTTCACCGGATTTAACTACGAATGATACGACGAAACAGAAACAGCACAAGAGCGGTGGATTAACGTATGATGCTACGGGAGCTGAGAATTATACGACCATTACTGCTATTGCACCTAGCCGGTTACAGGATGAAGTTATTTGGGCCGGTACTGATGACGGGAATGTACATGTGAGCAAAAACGATGGGGAAAGCTGGACAAAGGTGTCAGATAATTTTGATGAGGTTGCTGAAGGCAGTTGGGTTACACAGATCAAGACCTCACACTATAATGAAGGAGAAGCGGTAGTGGTACTAAATGACTATCGACGTAATAATTGGGCACCTTATATTATGCGGACCACGGATTATGGCGAAAGTTGGGAGAATATTGTAGAAGGGAAGGGGCTTGATGGTTATGCTCTTTCTTTTGTTCAAGATCCTGAGGAAGCTGATTTAATGTTTGCCGGTACTGAGTTCGGTCTTTATGTAAGTATCGATGGCGGTGACCGTTGGACCGAATGGACTAATGGATATCCTGCGGCTTCAACCTATGATATGGTTATTCATCCGCGGGAGCATGATCTGGTAATCGGAACTTTTGGTCGGGCCGCATGGGTATTGGATGATATACGCCCGTTACGTGAGTTGGCTCGTAAAGGGACAGAAGAGTTGGAGAAAAAAGTAAATGTGTATCCTGCCCCGGATGCTTATTTAGCATCAACTTTCCAGGCTTCCGGTACACGTTTTGCCGGTGATGCTATTTACAAAGGTGAAAATCGCCAAATGGGAGCCAGACTGACGTACTCTGTTTCCAAAGATAAAGGCACTGAGGATGCTGAAGCTGGCAAGAAAGAAAAAGAGCAGAAAGTAACCATTGAAATTTATGACAATGAGGGTAAAAAAATACGAACATTAGAAGATACTCCCGAACACAATGGCATAAATAGAATGACGTGGCAGTTAAGAGAAAAAGGGGTTCGCGGTCCCAGTCGTGACTTACCTAGAGAAGATGCACCGGAGCCTGCCGGTCCGGAAGTACTGCCGGGTTCATATAAAGTGAAGATGACATATGGGGATCAATCTGATTCTACTATGGTGCAGGTCCATTTCGATCCTCGTATTGAATATAATATGAGTGATCTCAGGGCTGTTCAGGATATGCAGCACGAATTGATGTCATTGCAGGGCACTGCTGCTGAAGCTACAAACCAGCTTCACAAAGCAAATGATATGATTGAGACTGCAGAAAAACTTATTGCTGAAGCCAAAAAAGCAGAAAGTATGAGTGAGGATAGGCTGGATTCACTTACGACTCAAACAAATGCGGTTAAAGACTCTGTAAAAGCATTATTGACCTTTGTTTTGGGTGAAGAAAATGATGATAAGCAGGGTATTATTCGAAATCCTGAACCAACGGTACAGCGTGACCTATGGGCGCCGAGTGGTTATCTGAGGGGGGCTATTAGTGGGCCTACTCAGAAAGAGAAGCGTCTGATGAAAAAGGCACGTAGTTCTGTAAAAGAAGCCGTTAAGAAGATTAATACCTTTTTTGAAAAGGAATGGCCTGCGTATATAGAAACAATGGACAACGCAGAGTTGAGTCCATTTAAGGAGTTTGAATCGATAGATTATTAACTGTTTCGTATATACCTATAAAGGAAAAAGGGCAACAGATGTTATGACTGTTGCCCTTTTTATATGCTTAGAAAGAGTAGGTATAACACTAGAATGTCCAACGCATAGCGAGAGTAGGATTCACCATTACTCCTTTATGTCCGCCGAAATTGGAGCTGACTTCAACTTCAGTACCGGCAGATAAGTGATCATTGAAATTGTACCATAGTTGTGGTTCTGTTAAGAATACATATTCGGCATTAGTGGGAGCACCTGATTCATCAAATACAACATTTTCTTCTTTCCAAAAATCTGAGAAACCGGTGAAAGAGACTTTGCCGTTTAAAAAGTGCAGTCCCCAAACAGCAGTTAACTGAAAAGAGTTATTCTGTTCCTTATTTTCGATATATTTATACATAGCATGCAACGTTAATGTTTTAGAGAAGTCACTGTTGCTAAAGGTATAGCCGCCCCCGAATAAATAAGCGCTGTTTATGGGTGCGGAAAAATTACTGGTTCGGAACATACCACTGTTATATTCGGCATGAATAGTAAAGGGATTATCCCAGAATTTTAAGTCTCTGGCTATTTCTAGGTACGAAAGAGATACTCCGTCTACATTTGCTACTTTCCCTCCGTAGTTAAAGTCTACAAAGAAGAAGGTGCTGCCATAATCATCTGTCTTAAACATCTCTATAGTGGTAGTTAGCATCTGGCGATCATTTCCAAAGTCGTAATGCGTTTGGATATTTTGAGCACTGACTGAAGTATAGGCTACAGTTATCAGAACAATGAATAAGAACTTTTTCATAAAATTATATTTGTGTATTAAATTAGTTAGTCAACTATTGTTAGAAGTCACTGAAATCTCCATCATCAAAGGGAATAAGCTCTTCAACGGAAGAACCATTATCAGATGATTGTTGCTTGGTATGGCCGTTAGAAGATCCATTTTGGTGGCCATTACTGTTATTCCCACTGTTGTTACCCAATCCATTATAGTTTTTAAGGGGAGGTGATGGTTCGTTGTCATCACCGGCCAAACTCTTAAGTTCACGGACAATATCGTTTAGTTCATTAGCTTGAGAAGAGAGCTCTTCGGCTGAGCTGGCTGATTCTTCAGAAGCTGAAGCATTCTTTTGTACTACATTGTCCATTTCGGCCATGGTAGAATTCATCTGTTGGATGCCAACGGCTTGTTCTTTTGAAGCTGCAGAAATTTCAACAACCAGTGTGCTAACATTGGAAACACTGTCTTCAATTTTTTCAAGGTTTTCAGAAACTTCTTCAGCTACGTCCGTACCTCGTTCCGTACTTTCTTGGGATTTTTGAATAAGTTCTGATGTGTTCTTTGCTGCTTCAGCACTTCGTTGAGCCAGATTACGTACCTCTTCTGCCACTACAGCAAAACCTTTACCGGCCTCACCCGCTCGTGCTGCTTCAACGGCTGCATTAAGGGCCAACAGATTAGTTTGAAAGGCGATATCATCAATTGTTTTAATAATCTTGGAAGTCTCCAGGGCCGATTCTTTAATCTCTTCCATTGCTCCAGACATGCGGTCCATGGCGTCAACCCCTTCTTTCACTAAGGGTTTTGCTCGTTTCATGGCTGTTTCTGCCTCACTGGAATTTTCATCAGTTTGATTAATTTGAGCAGACATTTCTTCTAGGGAAGATGTAGTTTCTTGGAGGCTCGCAGCCTGTTCATTGGCACTTTCGGCCAGTTCCTGACTGGAGCTTGAAAGCTGGTCAGAAGAAGTATTAACCTGTTCAGCCCCACTTTTGAGGCGGTCAATAATATGTTGCAAGGCGGTAGTAGTAGAATAGCTGGTCCAATAACCCAATAATAGCGTGACGAGAGCAGCAATTGCCACACCAATACCCAAAACCCAAGTATACTTTGTTACCGTGGCTGTAGTAAGTTTGCCTTGTTTGTTGGTATTATCTCGTGCAGCTTTATTCAGATCTGCAGAGTTCCAATAAATACCATTATTAGTTTCGAAAGCTTCATTTCGTTTGGCTACTACATTTTCTTTACTATTAATAAAATCATTCGTTGCAGCAATATTCTCATCAAGAGTGTTGAGGGCGTTATCTACTGATCCAGTAGTATTAGACGATAGTGTTGCTAATGATTCGCGTGCTTCATTTAGCATTGAAGTAACTTGTGAAAGGGTTTCAATATTTCGAGAATTTAAGGCATTCCAAAGGTTGCGGCGGCTCTCGATAAGTTGTGCTTTCACTTCACTTGCTACAAGGGCTTGTTCTGCCGGCAGGGTATCAACGGCTTCTTGTAGTGCTTCAACTGCTTCTCGGTAGGTTTCAACCGATTGCTCTTTTTGTTTTTCGGCCTCGATAGTTGCTTCATGATAGTTCCCGATAGCTTTCCGGTAAGCAGTCGCTGATGTTCGAAGTTCTCCAATTTTTTTGCCTAAAACAGGAAGGTCCTGTTCTTCACTAAGGTCATCTGCAGCGGTAATAACGCTATCAATTTTTCCGAAATATTTGGTCATGTGGTCATACAGTTGTTTATCGTACTGTATTTGGTATCGGAGCTGTGTAAACCCAATCTCACTTACACTTTCTTTTAATTCTGTTGAAAGTTTCCATTCCGGTTGATAGGCTTGCTCAAGCCGTTCTGAATATCCGTTAATGGTGCTAAGTGCATAGATCCCAATAAGACCTAATAATATTGTTACAACTGTACCGACGACTCCTAATCTAAAAATACGTTTACCTATAGTTCGGTTGTCGTTGCTGTCACTTATATTTGAACTAATATTTCCAAAAAACTCTTCTATAAAACTCATATTTATATACCCTTCGGCAATTATATTATTAAGTATTGATTACTGGATTTCGATTTATTCTCCTCATTAGTATTAGTGAAGCATAGAGTTTTGGAATTGTTCAAGATCTAACCTTCAAAATATCCTTCCCAATCCTACTTCTTTGTAGTGATAACGAAGAGAGCCTGGTAAACCGAAACTTTCTACCTTTTATTTGTTCGGTTGATATATTGTCACGTTTTAACTTCTACTGAAATAGGTCAATATATGTACCCTAAAATGACCGTATTCACAGCTACACTATTATTGGCCCCAGTATTTTAAAATGGGCCTTTTTCGCTGATATAGTTATCGGGTAAAATTAGAATTACTTAAATCTTAACAAGAGATTGGAAGCAGTGCAGTTTATTAAGGGCAGAGATCAAAGAAATTGGGTATTGCGGTTTTTTTAATGCCCCGGGTTGGTAGTAAATAACTACTTTTAACATACCCGGGCATTGTCTATGGATATTAACTCACGAAATAGAGTTGCTAGAAACTGCTGAAATCCTCATCATTGTCAAATGGAATTAGTTCATTACCTAAAGAACGATCGTTATTAGGACTGGACTGGTTAGAGTGGTCGTTATTGTTGTGTCCATTTGTAAATTCTTTTGGAGAATGCTGATCAAGATAACGATTCTTCGCTTGTTTACTACTGCTATAATCATTGTCAGATTGTTGGGTATCGCCTCCAGCTAATTGTTTGAGCTCGTTAACAATATCATTTAACTCATTAGCTTGAGAAGAGAGTTCTTCTGCCGAGCTGGCTGACTCTTCAGAAGCCGAAGCATTCTTTTGTACAACTCCATCCATTTCAGCCATTGTAGAGTTCATTTGTTGAATACCAACAGCTTGTTCTTTTGAGGCTGCCGATATTTCTTCAACCAGTATACTTACATTACCAGCACTGTCTTTAATTTTTGCCAAGTTCTCTGAGACTTCATCAGCCATTTCGGTCCCCCGCTCGGTACACTCCTGTGACTGCTGAATGAGTTGGGCGGTATCTTTAGCTGCTTCAGCACTTCGCTGTGCCAGATTTCGGACTTCTTCTGCTACTACAGCAAAACCTTTACCGGCTTCTCCTGCTCGTGCTGCTTCAACGGCTGCATTAAGGGCCAACAGATTAGTCTGAAAGGCGATATCATCAATTGTTTTAATGATTTTGGAAGTCTCCAGCGCCGATTCCTTAATTTCTTCCATGGCTCCCGACATCCGGTCCATGGCCTCAACACCTTGGGCAACCAGGGGTTGAGCATGTTGCATCGCTTGTTCAGCTTCGGTAGAGTTTTCATCGGTCTGATTAATTTGTGCTGCCATCTCTTCAAGTGATGAAGTAGTTTCCTGGAGACTAGCCGCTTGCTGATTTGAGCTTTCCGCTAAATCTTGGCTGGCACTTGAGAGTTGATGAGATGAAGATTTGACCTGTTCAGCACCACCCCTGAGACGATCAATGATATTTTTAAGTGCTGCTGTTGTAGAACGACTGGTCCAAGAGCTTAATGCCAAGGTCCCCAACACTGCTAATGCTACACCTATTCCTAAAATCCAGATGAAGTTTGATACAGAAGTATTTGTAATATTCCCTTGTTCATTCGCATTTTCACGGGCAATTTTATTCATATCTACGGCCTCCCAGTAAATTCCCTGGTTGCCGTCAAAAGCATCCTTACCTCTTTTTACAAGCTCTTCCCGTGATGCGATATAACTTTTTGTCGCAGCAATATTATTTTTCACACTTGTGATGACACTTCCTAAAGAGTTTTGGGCTGCATTAGATAAGGAGGGGGCTTCATTTATGTTTTCCAGTGATTGGTGGGTTTCTGCCAGGCGAGGGATTACATTTTTAAGTTCTTCTATATTGTCACTGTTAACAGCCGACCAGAACATTTTTCGGTTATTCGTGAATTCACTTAGAAGTTTAGCTGCTACAATAGTTTTTTCGCCTTCAAGCGTATTTATTGCTTCTTGCCAATTTTGGTAAGCTTTTTGGAAGCTACTCTTAGTTCGTTTGCGATCAGCAATGGCTTGTTCGGTGGTTTCGTGGAACGCTACAATTGCTTCTTTATAAGTATTAGCAGCAGATTTCAGAGTGCTAATTCTGTTACTCAAATTAGGTAGGTCTTGCCGTTGGGCCAGGTCATCAGATTCGTTAATAACACTATCAATCTTACCAAAATATTTCATCATATAATCATAGAGTCCGTTGTCATATTTTATTTGATAACGGAGATGAGTAAACCCAATTTCAGCAACATTTTCTTTTAATTGTGTTGATAGTCGCCATTCGGGATGATGCGCCTGCTCCAACTTCTCGGAATAGCCGTTAATGGTAGTCAATGAATAAATAGCGAATAAACCTAGAACAAGTGTTATGATCGTTCCAACTACACCTAGAAAAAAGATGCGTTTCCCGATGGTTTTTTTATCATCGTTAGATGTCCCTATTCGGAGATCCCCTAATAATTTCTTTATGAAATCCATATACCTTACCTAATATCTTTATTATAGTTTTTAAGAAGCATATAAATAATATGTGTTGAATTACGTTTTCAGGTAGGATAGTGACAGTTTTAGCTGTCTATTTTATATCTCTTTACAGTGATATCGTTATCATATCATGTAAAAGAAATGATTGACTCAAATTGTCCCGCGAAGTCAATATGTAATAATTACCTAACCTAAATACTTATATGGAGCATCCCAATCCCTGTAATTCATGCAGGGCTGCAAACCTTAGGTATGGTTATCGGTAACAATTATTTTTTCTTAAATACCCTTTTTAAAAGGAGAGAGGGCTTGATTATTTGTCGTTTGAAGGGACGCTATTTCTTAAACCTTTTCCAGAATACACTTATGCTTATTCCTACCAAAACAACAACGGTGGTACCCAATGGGTTAAGCCATAGATATTCGATAGCTTTGCTATGCCCTTCGGGTACTTCAGTCCATGGCATAACAAGTGACCAAGCGTCGGTATTAGGTTGTTGATATATTCGGTCAAAAAGAAATACAGTAGCCATTCCTGAAATAAGACCGGATAGTGCACCCACACCATTTGCTCGTTTTACCCACAGGAGCAATACAAAAACGCCCAGTATAGAGCCATAGAAGTAGCTCCCAATTTTATTTACAAGTTCTATAATTGATCTTGTTTCCCCCAATGCAAGAGCTGCCAGAGTGGCTAAGATGCCCCAAAATACGGTAGTGAATCGCGAGAATTTAAGATACCATGTTTCCCCTCGGTCGTGTGGGTCAAGACGTTTAAGCCAATCTACAATAGAAATAGTTGCCAGAGCATTGAGCTCACTGTCGATACTGGAAAGGGCAGCTGCAAAAATTCCGGCAACAATAAGACCAATGATCCCAATGGGAATTTCATTTAGAATAAAGTAAGGGAGTATATAATTGGTATCGTTAAGTGAGGACTGGGTGATTTTTTCTTGCCTTTCGAGCTCAGCCTCACGGACCTGCTGTAGTTTCTTGTCGGCCTGTCGAAACTGGTCAGCATTTTTTGGTGTCTTACGTTGTAATAGGTCTTGAGCCGTTTGTTGTCGTTTCTTATGGAGTGCTTCGTAGTTGCGCTGCAGTTGTTTACCCTGCTGTTCAACCTGGGGACGATCGGCTACGGGTTCAACACTGCGAAAAGTGATGGGGGCTGCACCAAATATATAAAAGACATATAACATGACGCCCAGCAGCAAGATGAAAAACTGCATTGGGATTTTAGCATAGGCGGTGAGGAGTAACGATTTTCGAGCATCTTTTAGGGATTTGGCTGTGAGGTACCGCTGTACCTGACTTTGATCGGTGCCAAAGTAGGAGAGCATTAAGAAGAGTGCGGCAATTACGCCTGTCCAGATGTTATACTTTTCGGTGATGTCAAAGCTAAGGTCGAGGGCATCAAGTTTACCAAGCGTTCCGGCCAAATAGAGCGAGTCGGAAAAGCTTATATTGTCGGGCAGCTCAGTTTGTATCCAAAAAAAACAGAAGCCAAGCCCAAATAACATCACTGCCATTTGCTTTACGTCGGTGCGAATAACACCACTAATGCCGCCTACCATAGTGTATAGGGTGGCTGTAATGCCGATAATGAGGATGGTTGTAGAGAGAGGAATGCCAAGCAGCAGCGCCAGCACATAAGAGGGGGCTGCAATGATAATTCCCAGTCCTAGTCCGCGCGATAGTAGAAATAGTAAACTGGTGAACAACCGTGTAGCAAGACCAAATCGTTCTTCCAGTACTTCGTAGGCACTAAAGTTTTGTAGTTTGTTAAAGAAGGGTACAAGGGTGGTGCAAAGAATGATCATGGCAAACGGAACGGCCAGGTATATCTGTACAAATCGCATATCTTCGACATATGCCTGACCGGTAGTGCCGATAAAAGTGATGGCAGAAGCCTGGGTAGCCATTACGGAGAGCCCCATAGCCCACCAGGGCATAGATCGGTTGGCTAAAAAGAATCCTTCTATATTTTCACTCTTTTTGCCGTGCCGGGTACCGTCCCAGATGGTGTATCCCAGGAAAATAATGAGGACAAGCCAGTCTATCCAGTGCATACTGTTAAATGGGATAGTTGAAAAAGTAAGTGAATAAGCCTAGCAGTACTATGTATCCCAGGCCAAAGGCTAATACGAGCCAATAATTTTGATTTGATTCATTCTTCATGTTTGTACTTCGTTTTTTTTTAGTTGGTGGCTACCGATTTTAAGGTGTCTTCTAAGGCAACAATATCTTTTTCATCATTATAAACATTGGGTGCAATGCGAACGGCAGAGCCACGAACCGAGACATGGATATTTCTTTCATTCAGTTTGGCCTGTAATTCATTTATTGCAATATTTTTTGGGAGACGAATGCCAAACATATGGTGTCCGCGCCAGTCTGCATTTTCTATCTGGTAACCGTATTCAGGAAGTTGCTGAACGAGATCCGAAGTTAACGCCTTGCAGTATTGTTGGATCGTTTCAGGTGTCCACTCAATAACCTGTTTTAACGCTTCTATCATCATAGGAACAAGAATAAAGTTGCTTCGTTCTCCCATATCAAAGCGTTGGGCACCAGGTTGGTATTCTTCTTCATAGTCAACAAGACCACTGAAATCTTCACTGTTTTTTCGGGTGATCCATCCTTCCTCGAGAGGCACTCCACTTTGTAGTTTAGGACCAAAATATCCCAGAGTGATGGCATAAGGCCCCATAAGCCACTTGTAGCCTGCACAAATTAAGGCATCGGGCTGAACTTCTTGTACATTGAAAGGAAGAGCACCAACAGATTGCGTACCGTCAATGATAAAATAGGCATCATTTTGTCGGACAAGCTCCCCTACTTGTTGCAGGTCAAAGAGGGTGCCGTCAGCCCAGTGTATATTTCCTAAAGCAACAACGAGCGTGTTTTCATCGATAGTATCAGCGATGCGTTGATTCCATACTTTTCCACGTTGGTTAAAATCACCGGGAGGGTTGATGACTTTTAAATTACAGTTGTGCTGCTTACAGAAGCGCTTCCACACATACACATTGCTGGGAAACTGTTCACCGGCTATTATAATATCTTTCCCTTTTGCAGGATCGATGTTTTTTGCTGCCGTGGCCAATCCGTATGAGACGGCAGGCATTATAGCGATATCATCAGTATGGGCATTAATAAGGTCGGCAAATAAAGAGCGCAGAGTATTGCTGTTATTAAAGAAGTGTTGCGGGGTAACCTCCCAGGGATATCGTTTCGACAGAATGCCGTTAATACCGGCTTGTTCTACACTCTTCAAAAGGGGAGAGAGGTAGGAACAGTTGATATAGTGATGATTTTCGGGCAGTTCAAAAAGGTGTGATTGACATTCCATTTTCTGCACTATTTTGAAATAGTTATCATTATAAAACCACTTTTTCTAAAGGTAACATTTACTGTTAAATCCTCAACCTTTTAATTGGTCAGTGATACGAAAGCTTTCGGGGCCGAACTGGAACAAAATATCCAGTATGGAGCACCATGGTTCAAAACCGTCGAAATGTTGATGATATTTCGGATGTTCAAAATCTATAGTGCTGTTATAATCTTCAGCCCGCCGTTGATAGTGACGACTGTCATATTCCTGTAGTAGAGTATCGACTCCAAGTTGCCGACCAAGTTCATCAGGGTTTGAAGTATAGTCAGCAAGGTCACTAGAGAGTACATACTCAATTTCCACTTCCATAAAACTTAACAGCCGTTCTTGGATAAAGAGAATAAAATCCAGTAATGAAGTGTAGTCGTATGCGGATTGGAAGTCAGCCTTAATTTCCGGTTCGTAAAAATCATAGTAGATACTGTTGCGGTAGTTATACTCAATGGTTCGCAACAGAGGGGTAACCCAATCTTCGGAATGGTCCATGCGTACATCCTTGATCGCTTTCTTTCGGTCTTCGGTTCGGATCGGGATGTTAATCCACTGGGTACCGTTAGGGACACGAATTTTAGCACGATGGGTTCGGCTTTTTCGTGACCAGCGTTCCAGATCTTGCAGGATCAGTCGGTCGGCCTGTATCATAACCGATAGATCATAGAGATTGGGAGCAAACTGTGGGAATAAAAGAGCTAGGATCATGAATATACCACTAAGGTACTAAGTTCATTAAGTATCTATTTATGTTTTGGCAATTCTGCAAATCGTTGCGAAACCAATGGTATTAATTGCTCAACAATATTTTCACAATGGAAATATATGAGCAATCCTTTTGGGTTATTTGCTAGCTTAAGGTAAGTCAATAATTGCGCTTTAAAAACAGTGGACATCGCTTCAACTGCTATAATCAATATCATTGATGAGTAGGTCTATTTTTAACCCCTATCTAATGTTTGCCGTTATAAGTAACATAGAGAGGAACTTGCCGTTTGGCTTCAAATCCTTGTGTCTTTAATTCCTCGACCAAATATTGTTCATAGATGGATTCCAGTAATCCGGGTCCTTACTCTTTATGAACTTCAATAGCACAGCAAACAATGTCATATGCTAATTGATTAACGTTTTTCTGTGTAAACTTCATGGCACTTCTTAGTGCTTTAGGTGTCTTTGGGGTAATAAAAGTAAGGCCTACACCCACATCAATCTTTACAGCTAATCCACTTTTACATATTAAGTATCACACCTCACGTATTGTGCATTACCCATCACCCATTAGCACTACTGCTACAGAAGCCTTATTTTTACCCACGCCAAAAAAGAATTTAAAAAATAATGGATACTAACTTTATGGAAGGTAGCGTAAGAGTACGATTTGCGCCGTCACCCACCGGATTTTTACACATCGGTGGATTACGAACGGCACTGTATAATTATTTATTTGCCAAAGGTAATGATGGGACATTTGTATTACGTATTGAAGATACCGATCAGAGTCGCTATGTAGAAGGTGCTGAAGAAGATATTAAAGAATCCCTGAAATGGGTGGGCATGGATATCGATGAAGGTCCCGAAAATCCCGGCGACGTTGGTCCTTACCGCCAGAGTGAACGGAAAGACATTTATGAGGAGTATGCTGAACAGCTGGTAGAACAAGGGAATGCGTATTATGCCTTTGATACTACCGATGAGCTGGATCAGATGCGTGAGCGCCTGAAGAAATCAGGTAATCCATCTCCCAAATACGATGCTATTACTCGCATGTCCATGAAGAACAGTCTGACGCTTCCCGAAGAAGAAGTGGAGCGCAAGCTGGAGGAGGGAGAAGATTATGTGATTCGCCTGAAGGTACCGCGGCGCGAGAATATCCGTTTTGAAGATGAAGTGCGCGGGTTCGTTTCTTTTGAGAGTAAGGGACTCGACGATCAGGTGCTCATTAAATCAGACGGAATGCCCACTTACCATCTGGCGAACGTCGTTGATGACCATTTAATGAAAATTTCGCACGTAATTCGTGGGGAAGAATGGCTGAGTAGTACGCCCAAGCATATCTTGATGTATGAATACTTTGGTTGGGAGCCTCCCAAGATGGCTCACCTTCCGCTAATTATGTCGCCCAGTGGAGGAAAGCTTTCCAAGCGTAAGGCTGAAAGTGAAGGAATTCCTATTAATACGAAGGATTACATTGAACAGAAGTTTGAGCCCGAAGCACTGGTGAATTTTCTGGCTTATTTGGGATGGAGCCCCGGAGATGATACCGAAATCCATTCTATGGATGAACTTATTGATATGTTTTCATTAGATCGGGTAAGCAAAGGCGGAGCGGTGTTTGACTATAAAAAACTAATTTGGTACAACGAACATTATCTGCGTGAAAAACCAGCCGATGAGCTTTTCCCGCGGGTTAAAGAAATTGCCAATGAGCACAATATCGAACCCGATGAGGAATACATGAAAGAGATTATCCCTCTGATGAAGGAACGGGTAAGCAAGGTTGAAGATTTTGTTACCATGGGTAAGTTTTTCTTCAAAGATCCTGATGAATACGAAGAACGTGCTAAAGAGAAGTGGAGCGATAATAGCGCAGAACTCTTGCAAGCTTATGTGGATGAGATCAAGGAATTCGATGAGGATGACTTTGAAGCCTCTAACCTTAAGGATAAGATCAAAGAAGTTATTGAAGCACATGATGTGGGGTGGGGACCGCTGATGATGCCCCTCCGTGTCGCAGTATCAGGTATGGGATATGGCCCAGACTTGACACCAACACTCGAGCTTCTTGGAAAAGAGGCAACAATTCGACGTATTGAAACGGCTATTGAGAAGTTGGGATAGCTTTTACTACCAAAAAGTATAACCTGACAGGAGTTATTACCTGTCAGGTTTTTTTATTGATGTTGCTCTAGATAAAAGTTCATTTTATGAATGTTTGCTATTGCATCTATTAAGTCCTGTTCTAATCCGAATTGCGTTTCCTCAATAGTGAATGTATAGATATCATCTTCTTCAGTAACACTTTTTATCGCGTAGCACCATTGTCCGTCTTCTTCACTTACAAAGATCACGTGCATTTCTAAATCTCTAAGAATTTTTGCTAAGGAGGGCTGATAACAGGGGCACTGATTGTAGGGCCTTTGTCAGAGTATTCATAGAAACTAAGTATTGTCTGTGATTAAGGATTATCGTGTTACCGTTTCGAGAAATGATTCATTTGTTATTTTTACCATTCCAATGAAAACATTTGCAAAAAAATCTGGCAAATTTGTACAGAGATTGTATTTTCACTCATCAATTAAGGATCATCCAGCGATCAGCTGAAAATAGTTAATCAAATAAGTATCGAATGAAGCGGAAAACACTATTTTTCGTAGCGGGCCTGTTAACGTTATTTCTATTCTATAATTTCGGTTTTGCTTCTCCTGATGCAGCTCAAGCTGCTAGTATAGGTATCACCAAAGGGAGTTGGCTTAGTATTGTGCCTCCGCTTGTTGCTATTGGTATAGCCCTTATCTTTCGCCAGGTTTTATTTGCACTTTTTTTGGGAATATGGTGTGGAGCCTTTTTGGCAGGAGACCTGAGTTTCGGAGGCGTTTTCACTAGTTTCTTTACCGCCCTTGACGGCTATATTGTTCCAGCCACTGCTGATACGAGTCATATGAGTATCATCATCTTTACCATACTTATTGGAGGAATGGTAGGGATTATCACTGATAATGGGGGAACGCGAGGCGTTATTGAACGTATTACGAGCTTTGTACGCACGAAAGTACATGGGCAATTAATGACCTCACTGATGGGGTTTGTGGTCTTTTTTGATGATTATGCCAATACCATGGTCGTAGGTAATACCATGCGCCCGCTTACCGATAAGCTTCGAATATCGCGAGCTAAGCTAGCCTATCTTGTTGATGCAACAGCGGCCCCGGTAGCAACAATCGCCCTGGTGAGCACATGGATTGGTGCAATGGTAGGCTTCATTGCGGACGCAGAGTCCAAGATGCCTAATTTTAATGAGTCTGCTTATGCGGTGTTCCTAAACTCATTGCCTTATAATTTCTATGCCTTCTTTACCATTCTTTTTGTGATTCTTATTGCATGGTCAGGAAGGGATTTTGCAACCATGTTGACGGCGCGTATCAATCTTTACAAGGCCAAGCATAATCCAAAGCTGGATACTTACAATCTTTGGAAAGACAAGATTGAAGATGATGAGGAAACAAAGAAAGTCTCCCACTGGTCAAATGCAGCTATACCTATTTTGATGTTAATTGGGGGTACAGTGGCAGGGTTATTTATAACCGGGACGGGTGATTCTATTCAAAGTATTATTGAAACGGCAGATTCGTATAAAGCACTGCTTTGGGGGTCGCTTATCTCCATTGCAGCTGCCATCGTTATGACATTGGCTCGAAACTTGTTAGAAGTTGAAGAGATGTTGGAAGGTATGATGGAGGGTATGCATACCATGTTTGATGGATTATTAATCTTGGTATTGGCTTGGGCCCTTAGTGCTATAACAGTTGAGTTAGGTACTGCTGATTACCTAATGAATGTATTCGGTGAAACGCTAAATGCATATTGGCTGCCGGCTATTGTACTTCTCCTTTCTGCGCTCACTGCTTTTGCTACGGGCTCAAGTTGGGGGACTATGGGTATTTTGATGCCGCTGGTAGTGCCGTTAGCTTGGGAGATTGGTAATAATACAGGTCTGCCTTACGACATTACTGCTGAAATTATTTATGCAAGTGTGAGTTCAGTATTAGCCGGATCGGTGTGGGGAGATCATTGCTCACCCATTTCAGATACAACTATTTTGAGCTCAATTGCTACGCAATGCGACCATGTGGAGCACGTTAATACTCAGTTGCCTTATGCGATGATAGTAGGAGTAATAAGTATTCTGAGTATGATAGGAATGTTGGTAGTGGGTATTCCTTGGTGGATTATCTATCCATTAGGTGTTGCAATTATAGTAGGTATTATTTTTAAGTTTGGTAAAATACCAAATCCCGAAGAATACACGCCTGAGGGTAAAGAAGCTGCATCTACTACCTTAGACTGATAAAATATTGTTTAGTTTCATGTTGTGAGTGTCTGGCTCGTATCATAAATCTTTTTCTATAATGGCGCTTGTCGTTTTAGCTAGTGCTATGATGGCTTAACGGCTAATGCGAAATTTATATCGGTTTTCATCTTCTATTTCTTGGGTTCCGGGAACAAAACGACGTTCATGAAAAGTTACATTACCGTTTTTATCAACAAGTAGAACGGTAGAACAACGGGTGCCATAATTATCACTTTTGATAAAAATAGGAGAAACTTTTTTTTCTACCTCCAGAGGGATACCGGTATCTGGTAGTTGGGCTGATGGAGCTTCTTGATCGTTAGCAAGTATGTTAAAAAGGGAATCCTCTGAAATACTGCCGTTTTTAATCAAATGGGTTACTCCTTCTTTAGCGCGGTCTACTTTAGGCCAAGAAGTTTCTAATAGATGATTACTTAGGCCATAGATCCCTGCATCCAGCAGTTGAATTTCATTTTGTTGGTTAGAATAATATCCCAAACAGTCAGGGGTGCCGGTTAAAAGGTTAAAGCCCATAAACTGATTCGCTTTAGAATCAATTTTTCGTAAGTATTCAATGGGCGCTTGGTCATTTTTCAGAAAATTGAGAACCAACTGTCCCCGGCTGGGTGGATCCTGTTTTTGTATTGTTGGATCTCGAAAATTTGTAAGAGCAGAAAATTCGCCTTTAGTATTAATACCCATCCAGGTACCTCCGGCTTTTAAATCTTTTCCGGCTAGGATTTGTGGGTGTTCATCCCAAAAACATGCAGCACGGGTAGCACGTGTGTATTCTTCATCCCTGTTTGCTGCAAAGACCAGATCGTATTTGGGATGCTGTTTATATGAGAAAACGATAAGACACATATGAAAATCAGTGAATTTGATATAAGAATTTTTCGTAACAATTTGGCATATTCGTGCGTGAACTATTCATGAACAAACTTGCCGTCCAAATTACAATGTATGTCGTTATTAAATAAAAAAAATGCTTTTACCGTTCGGGACTACCTTTTTGTGGCGGTTGGTTTGCTATGTGGGTTTGCTTTCTTTTTAAGCTATCCCTCGCAAGAGCCCCGGACTGCTATTAAAATGGAGCTCGACAGAACATCAGCCAAAGTAAAGGCCGTCGAAAGTCTTAATAGTCTTGGTTATAATACTAAGAGTCTGGAATCTATTGTGACCTTTGAAGGGAATGATGATCTTTTGATAGCTCTCCAAGAGCATGTTGGACGGACCGAAGCTATTAAAAAGCTATCTGATTCCGTTCATCACGGCGTTCATCCTTTTTATTGGCAGATGAATATTATAAAACTTGGTGACAAAGAGATCACGGATAGTGGGACGCCCAGATTTGATGAGCGTGCTTTGATTCGATTAAATGAAGAAGGCCAGTTTATTGAGTTTATCAATGCTAGCAAAGTATTACCAGATCGAACAGTAAATCGGGATGCTATTATTGCCTCTTTTGGAGCAGATCCTAATCTTAAATTGTGGAAAACTATTCCAGATTCAGCATGGAAAAGAATATTACGTTTTGATGTTGACAGGGAGTATGCTACGAATACTACGAATAAGTCTGATGCATTGAATGCTCCGCGTTCAAAGGATCAGGGGCATACCTATACAAAAGAAAATATTGAGAAGTTAGCTGCTTATCATGTTGAGCAGAGTGGGTGGCGGCTGGATGAGTTAAAGCTAACTGATATCCAGATAGAAACCATCCATTCACAAACAGTAGCAGTCGTTGAGTTCAAAAATAGGGCGCCTGCTTTGGGACAAAATGTGATTCTCGATCTTACCGTTTTACCAACAGGGGGTTTGGTTGAGCTCAAAGCTCATTATAATCCTAATAAGGAAGAGGATGAGAGCGTTGCCCTGCTATATCCGATATTCTTGATACGGGCGGGTATTATATTTGTCTTTATATTAGCAACAATAATTTTATTCTATTTCAGGATACGATTACGGGCTGTTGATACTAAGCCGGCATTAGTTGTGGGAGTTATTGGAGGGCTTATTGTAGCAGGAATAATCTTTCTGCAAGAATGGGCTACGATTCCTTCATTACAGAGTATAGAGACTTCTGATATGGTTGGCAAAGCTTTCCAAATGGGCTTTTTCGGAGCTTTAAGTTCAATCGGATTCTTTGCTTGTTTTGCTGTAGGTGATTCATTGGTACGCCAGCATTGGCCCGAAAAACTATATAGCTATGATTATCTTAGGCAAGGCATGTTCTTCAACAAGCCTATAGGGGAGATGATTTTGCGGTCCGTGGTATTAGCATGTATACTGAGTGGGATTTGGAGCATGTTGCTGTCATTTATTCCCGGTTTGCATTTCAATATTGGTCGAACATTTTGGCATTTTGAAGCTGCCTGGCCTCCTATTTATCTATTTGTTAGTAGTGGCTGGTTCAGCCTGCTTCTTGTAATAGGCGTATTTTCAATTGTGGGTACACAAACCTATGCGATCTACAAGAATAAATGGCTGGCTGCAGTAGTGATGGTCTTGGGAGTAACTCTTATTCCTCCTTTTATTCAAGAGATGGCACCTACCCCATATGAATTTATTATATGCGGTATTTATGGAATTATTTTTACTGCGATCTTTCTGAAGTGGGATATATTGACGACCCTATTCAGCCACTTCCTTTTTGTGTTGATGCTGGAATCATCCAGTGGGTGGATAACAACTCAGTCGCCGGACCTGTATGTTTTTGTCGTATTCTGTGGATTTTTAATATTCAATATTGTTGCCGGTATTCTATTTGTGACCAGGGGAACAGAGCGTCAGTCTTTGCCCCGTTTTGTTCCGGAATATGTAGAAGAGCTGGCCCAAGAGGAACGAATAAAACAGGAATTGGAAATTGCACGTGAGGTACAACAGTCTTTTTTACCGGTCCAAACACCCGACTTTAAAAACCTCGATTTAGCAGCTATTTGTAAACCGGCATATGAAACGGGGGGAGATTACTACGATTTTGTCCAGTTGGATAACCACCGTGTGGCAGTAACGATTGGTGATGTGAGTGGAAAAGGGATACAAGCTGCGTTTTATATGACCTTTATTAAGGGGATATTGCATAGCTTGTGTCGAGAAATTGATTCCCCGGCAGAGGTGCTTAAAAAAACGAATCGCCTGTTTTGTGATAATGCGCCTCGAGGCACTTTTATTTCATTAGTCTATGGTATCGTAGATATTGAAAAAAACACTTTCCATTTTGCTCGGGCAGGTCATAATCCGATAATAAAAATTAATGGTGCTAGTGATGAGATCAAGGAGTTGCGCCCCAAAGGCATTGGTATCGGTTTAACGGATGGGCCCTCATTTTATCAAAATATAGAAGAAGTTGAGCTAGAACTTTCAGAAGGAGATGTGCTGGCTTTATATACAGATGGTATTGTAGAAGCCTTGAATGAAGATCACAAATTCTATGGTACTCGACGCTTAAATAGTACACTTAAGGACTATAAAAAGAATTCTGCCGGAGAGCTCCTGAAGGTGTTATCTCAAGATCTTTACACTTATATTGGAGAAGCCAAACAACATGATGATATGACCATGATTATTATAAAGCTTGATTAATACGATAATGGTTGGCTGACCGCTATGTTTTCATAAAAAAACTGACAATGAAGATACGTATTGTACTAATAATTGCTTTAATATTCTTTGGGATTAACTCGTTAGTTATAGGACAAACCCTGGAATGGGTCTCACTTGGTGAAGCCCAGGAAAAGGCTGCCCAAACGGGAAAAAAAGTATTTGTTTTTGCTGAGGCTGAGTGGTGTGGGTATTGTAAAAAGATGAAGAAAAAAGTCTTTCCCGAACCAGCGGTGGAAGAAACCATGAAAAAATATTTTCATTCTGTAAAAGTTGATATTGAGTCTAAAGAAAAGATCAAATTTGACGGAGAGATGGTATCGCAGCGTAACTTCGCACGAAGGTTTCGTATTCAGTCTACTCCAACAATGATTTTTATTGATTCGGATGGTAAAATTTTAGGTACCCAACCCGGTTATATGAGAGCCGAAATATTTGATAGTCTGTTATCATACATCGGTGCAGAGTACTACAAAAAGATGGGAATTAAAGCATATCTAAAAAAACAGGGAGTAAACATAGAAAAGTGAGTTTTTCTGATGTAATCGTCTCTCGTAATTAATATATTTGCAGTGATTTAGAAATTACCATCAATAATAGCGTTATGGTACTGAGCCAAGCAGTTGAAGATTATTTGAAGACCATATATACCCTGGAAGCCGATGGAAGCAAGGCTACAACTACGAAGATTGCTGATTCCTTGGAAGTATCATCTGCATCGGCTACGAATATGGTTAAAAGACTGTCGAAAATGGGGTTGGTCGATTATGAATCTTATAAAGGTGCCTCTCTTACAAAATCCGGTAAAAAAATTGCTCTTGAGATTATACGCCACCATCGCTTGTTGGAGCTATACCTATTAGAAGTAATGGGTTACTCTTGGGATGAGGTGCACGAAGAAGCAGAAAAGTTGGAGCACCATATATCGGAACGTTTTGAAGATAAAATTGCGAAACTGCTTGATGATCCTACCCACGACCCACATGGCGACCCTATTCCGACTAAAGAAGGGTTAATGCCAGAGATGAATGCTCAGCCTTTAAACAAGGTCGATATGGAGGAGGAGTATATGGTGAGTAGAGTGAAAGACCAAGACCCGGAACTGCTTCGCTATCTCGGTAAAATCGGTTTGTTGCCGGGCATTAAGATCAAGGTTAAAGAGAAAGCACCGTTTGAAGGTCCGATTACACTCTTGGTTGAAAAAGAGGAGCAAGTTATTGGCCATGAAGTAGCACGCAACATTTTTGTTGCTGAGCTGTAGCTTTCCGTACTTTTTGTAAGATCTGCTCAAGTTTTTTGGTTTTAAGAAAGCCTAAGGTGTGAAGTAAGTATTCTCCTTTAGCTGAGAGAATTACAATGCCGGGTACCGAGTTTATCTTAAACTTTTGTGCCAGCTTTACAGCCGAATACTTGTTCCCCTCATAGTTATATCTATTCTCGTTGCTATCTCGATTAATACGTGTGAAGATAAACGCACCCTTTGTGGTATTTGATAAGTTGGGGTAGGTTTCATTTTTCATTTTATAACACCAGCCGCACCAAGGGGCCCATACATCAACAAAAATAAGTTTGTCCTTTTTCTGTGCGTCAGTAAGGGCATCTTCAAAAGAAAGCCATTGTATCTGTTGTGCACTGGCGGGGATAGTTGCCACTAAAACCAAGAGCAGCAGGATAAATCCCCAAAAATATGTGTGGTGAACTGGGTTCATAACAGTAATTATCTAATGTTAAGACGTGCACCTATTGAAAAAGTACGCCCTATAACAGGTCCCCAGGTGTAGATAGTATCAAATTCAGCTCCAAAAGGGTTATTAGCATCAACAAGTGGGCTGCCCTGTGTATAATTGAAAATGTTTTCAACAGATATATAGGTTTCAATACCGAGGCCGTTTTTACTGTTTACGTTAGTGAACTCTTTTGTCACTTTGAAATCATGCGTAGCGTAAGTTGGAGACCACCGGTCGCGGCCAAAGTTTTGCACATAGTTATCGGGCATACGTTTCGGCCCCACCAAATTGCCGGTGTAGCTGGCCTTCAGGTCCCAGGATCGCTGCCAATAGGTCAGACCCCAAGAGCCGGTAAAGTCGGGGGCATAGGTGAGCGACTGCTTTTGGCCATTCTCTTTTGTGAACACATCCATTAGCGTGAAGCTCATGTTATAACTGATGGGCATAGCTGTAAAGTTTTGATCTGCTTCGATAGAAAAGCCCTGTGTTACGGAATGACCATTCAGGTTTTCGTAAACAATAAGATTTGGATCTTGGTCGTAATCAGGGATGATCTTATTTGAAAAACGAGTAAAGAAACCATCAAGGCCTAATGTTAGCGGATTACCGGAAAAGGGCAGGATATGTTTTATGCTTCCTGTTATACTGCGTGATTGTTCGGGATCTAGATTCTCGGCAAAAACGACTTCTCTTGAGCCGGTTAAGGCTGCGTGATCTTCGGTAAATACATTAACGACCCGAAAACCGGTACCACCACTAATTCGAAAGGTTGTATTATTGCTTGTACTGTATTTTACGGAAAGACGGGGGGCTGTAACGAATCCATGTTCATCGTGATGATCGAGGCGGAGACCACCGAGTAGCATCAGACCATCATAGGTGAACTGACCTTGGGTAAAGACACCGGGTATAAAGCGTTTATCAGTGCCATTGGAGGTAGCAGGGGTATTATCATCATACGTTTGGTAGCGTGCGGTTAGGCCGGTCAATAGCGTGAAATGATCTTTAAGTGACTGGTCCCAGGTGACCTGCCCATATATAATACCTTGTTCTGCATCGTAGTGTTCTGGACCATAAAAACTATCTTGGCTGTGATAGGTGAGGGCTCCGCTAATTCGCAGCTGTTGATTTAACCCCGCCGGGCGATAATCAGTAAGTAGTTCAGCGCGCTCAGTATAAATCGATTCGCCATAGACTTGATTCGACCCACGAAGATCATCAGAGAAGGCCTTTACCCCGCCCGTTCGGTTTTCATTATAGTATTTAGTTGCAAAATTTAATCGTTGCTCACCATTTTTGCCTTTCAGAATACCTTTACCAAAAAGCGAAATTCGCGATCGTTTGGCAACATCATTAAAACTGTCGCCATTGTTATCAAAATAATTTTCCATGCGAACCGCATTACCACTAATAAAACCGCTAAGTTGACCAGCTTGGGGAGAAGCAGCAAGATTGATATTACTCTCCTTCGTACTTTTAGTATATGCGTCAACCGAAAATGTAGGGGTATTCTTCGGATTCTTGGTAATAATATTTACAACCCCGCCTAGCGCCTGGGTACCGTACAGGGTAGATTGTGGCCCCTTTATTACTTCTACCTGATCAATAATTGAAGGACTGATGCCATTTAGACCGTATACACTGGCTAATGCTCCCATAATAGGCATGCCATCGATAAGTACAGCAGTGTTTGGACCTTCAACACCATTAATGCGAATGGCATTGGTGCCACAAACGCCACAATTTAATTGAGTAGAGAGCCCGCTCACATTATCTATAAGATCCATAATGTTTGAGCTGGTTTTACCCTGCTGAAGGCGCTGCGGTTTAATAACAGCTACCTTTACCGGGGAATCCTTGACAAAGGTTTCACGCATGGTTCCAGTGACGACGACTTCATCAAGTTGTTCCGTTTTGGCTTTAAGCTGGATATCAAGGTTAATCGTTTTCTCCTCTTGAATGGTAATCTCTTGACTATACTTTTTATACCCTACAGCTGAGACGACTATCGTATAAGTACCGGGAATAATATTGTTGATTTTGAAAGTACCATCGTTGTTGGAAGGAGTTCCTTTTTGGAGTTGGGTAATAATTACATTGGCTCCTGCTACAGTTTTTTCATTATTGTAAATAGTTCCTTTTATGATACCACCAGATTGTCCTATAGCAACAATCGGGATTGTAATGAAAAGTATTAATAGTATTGAGTAGCGAAACATGTTGAGCTTATTAATAGTTATATAAATTATAACACAAGTTAAGGCTAGTCTAATTTTTAGTCAAGACTAAATATATATTTTATTAAAGCTATATGGTGTGGTATTCGTAAATAAAAAAAGCTCCAAACCTGTATAGGTTCAAAGCTTAAAAATGGAAGAACAAAGCTGAATTATGCAGCTAGTCGTTCATTTCGTCTTTTTCGTTTAATCCTTTTCTTTTTTCGATTTCTTTTCTGCCAAATAATAAAACCGGTAATAGAAAGAACAGCGGGTGCTAAGCCAAAGAGGGAATAAAGTATCTTGATAATAAGACCTCCCCAGTTTCCAAAATGAAGAGGATAGGCAAAGCTAAGCAGGTGCATATAAATCGGTTGGTTCGCGATAAAAAAGGATTGCTCCTCTTTTCCATTTTGAGGATTGAACTGTACATAGTTTGAAAAGCGGTAATGAATAGGCCAGTCGGTATTCATATGACCATAGAAGGTGATATTGCCATTCGGTTGTTTGGGCATACTGATATAGGAAGGGGCGAAACCGGGATATAAGGTTTGAGCTTTATCCAATAGGTTATCGATAGATGTGCTTACAGCCGGTGGATTAGGCATAGGTTCAGGGCCACCAGATTTAATATGAGTACCAACAATTATGAATAAAATGAGAGCCCCTGTTGCAGCAGTGATAAAATTGAAAAGCAGTGCCCATACCCCGATGGTACGATGCAGTTCAGAGGAAGTAGATTGTACATCACGAAAGCGGGGACGAATTTTGAACGTTAGTACTCGCCAAATAGCCTTCCGATAAAACCAGAAGCCGGTAATTAGAGAACCTATGAACATGATGGCTGCGATTAATAGAATCAGCTCACCCCAAAATCCGGAGTGTAAACTGTAATGAAGTTTAAGCATCCAGTGGGTGAAGCTGTTTTGGCTGTTACTGTCAAAAAGGATCTCGCCGGAGACGGGGTGGATGTATAGAAAACGGCGGGTTTCGGGTCGGCGTATTTCTGCTTCAATTACGCGGTTGGCTCTTTTGGGAATAGATGTGAAGCGAAGATCCCAGTTTGGGTGTTTATTTATAATTGAGGAATAAGCCTTATCAAGAGCGACCGGTTTAGAAGAGCTGGGTTGTTCAATGATCTCAGAATGGATAAAGTGATCAATCTCTTCATCAAAGACGATTACCGAGCCTGTTAGTCCCATGATGAGTATAAAAATACCCGCTATAAGCCCTAGCCATTTATGGAAAGAAAGTAGTGTTTGTTTATTCATAGAAATAAAAAAGCTTCCAAACCCTTCACGGAGTGGTAGACAGTGTTTTTTTAGGCGTTCTTGGTACTTTGGAATATCCTTTCCCAAGTAAGATAGGGCCTACTGTGATATAGAAGAGTGATAATTTTTATTAAACTAGATCTCAATACATACACTATAAAAAAGTTGGTAGCTAGAGTTTAGGTCCAAAACAGTGATTTAAATTGTTCATTTTAAAGCTGTTGCTGTGTTGTGTTTTTGCTAAAGCATGATTGTTAGAGTATAGCACACAACCATTTTCTATAGCTGTTCTAATTAGAGGGTGGTAAATATAATTTATAATTGTTCTAAACAACAAGGTTTGCATGAGTTTTAATTTATCTTGGGTTTGGAGGTGAGATAGGGTTATTCTTTTTAGCCTATATAAATTCAAAGCTTTTGTGGATTGGCGTACTACTTACTTTGGAAAGGATGTCCGGGTATAAAGCTAAGAGTAATCTAATTTGCCGCTGAGTCGTTTTTTCAAGAACTTATTTTAAAAGAAAAATGTTGACTTGATTTATGGAGAGATTACAAATAGTTATTGCTATAGGGATGTTGCTATGTTTAACAGCAGCGTGTAATGTAATGAGTAATGAACAAAATAGGGATGATCAGGAAGAGCCCAATTTTGAGGTCACAAATGATATTGAAGATCGGATTACTTATATCAACAGTAAAGATAAAGGAACGGTAACTGTTAGTAAGAACAGTAATAGTTTTTCACTTTCGGCAATCGCAAAAATAGCTCCTCCCAGTCTTGGTGGAACTTTTTCGAGAGCAACTCATCTAAGTTTCGATGATCAAAATAATCAGCTTCATGTAGGATACAAGATGTTTGGAGTAGAATATGGAGGAGGTATTGATATTATAGAGCTAGCTCAACCAGCGAGCTCAAATGGTGGAAATCTTATATCAAGTTTGAGAAGTATTGCTAGCTCCAATTTTGATGTACAGGAAGTGCGATTCGATGAAAACGAAGAGGCCTTATATGTGGGAGGAGCTGTAGCTGTTAAAAAAGAGGACGATAGTCCTGCACGGTTAGTGAAGGTTGAGCTTAACAACAGCGGCAATATTATTGGGCAAAAGACAAAAAAAATAAGTGGAAATGTGGTTAAAAGCATTGTGTCTCGGTATAGCCCGGGTAAAAGTAGCACCTATGTATATGCTGTAAATGATCTTAATGATCTCCATCAGTTCGATGCAAATTTTGGGTCAGAAAAAGAGTTGTCAGCACCAGATGATGTTGAGTTTCGTTCTGTAGCTGTACGTAGTGCCTCGGGACAAGTTTTTACTTTGGATCGCAGCGGGATCGTTCGTCGTACTAATGAAAGTGCATTTAATAAATTTAAGGAAACAATAAGTTTGTTGCCTGGTGAACAGCTTGGCAATGAACTCTCTATTGCACGCCTTCAGATTTTAAACAGTCAAACAGGCAGCGACCTGCTAATAGCTGCACTAAATGAGAATGGTTTTTCAATTCTTAATTCTACCGGTTCTACGGTCTGGAATAGCCAAGAGAGTTTAAATGATGAGAATTACTTGAGTGTAACTGCCCATGAGAGTTCTACTCCGGGTAACTCCGGGTCAGATCGCATATATACTGCTCGAGCCGGGGGAGTTATCGATGTGTTTGATGTGCCCAATAATTTTCGTTCTAAAGGGTTGAAAAAGGTGGGCAGTTTTAACTTGGCCGATGTGAATGGGATAAACTTATCAGGGGCTCAAGTCAACCAGATCTTAGTCCACGGAGATTATCTTTATGTGGCCAATAGCTCTGATGGGGTTGTTATTTTAAAAGTTAAAAATTAAGAATCCGGATCTTGCAGATACCTCTATTCTCAAATCACTTTTTCTTTTTTGTTAACTTTTAGCTGAAATTGGAAGAAAACTTAAAAAGCAGGTATTACTGCCAACCCTAGGAAGTTCCCAGTAAGATCTGATCTACCTCAAGCATAAGTGTGGCTTCTTGCAGGGTCTGGCATACTTGTTCAAACTCACATTTAGTAAAACAGAGTTGGATTTCTTTTTGAGGTGTGTTTATCAGCATTTTTTCTGTACATTCTTCAAATGTATACGATTGTTTTTCAAAGTTGAGTTTTCTAAATGAAGTGGTGAATTCTTGAAATACTTAGGGAGTAAACTTTAGTAAAATATTTCGATAGATGAATACGATATTATCTTAACAACTGCATTGTTCAATAATGATATCACCATCTTGTGTCAAGATTGTTCGGTCTTGGCTATTCATATTATGTGTTGGTAGCAATCAAATTGTAGATAAGATTAAAAAAGTACTCCCGGAGCCATTTTACGTTTATTATGCTCCGGGAAGTAGGGCTCGGATTAAAGTGTATGCTTGAAGTGCAGTGTTTTACTTAGCGGTTTCTCCCGTATCGTTGTTTTTTATGGCTTGGGTTACGGAGGTAACTAAAAAGTCACTGACAAGTGGATGAGGAAGTAGTGCTTCGCCACTCCATTTAAATTCCAGTCCTTCTAAGCGTTTTGCCACGGCATGTTCACGTCCGCCGGATGACAAAAATAGTGGAACCACAATAACATCACCGAAATGGCCGGTTTGACGTACCACATTACGGAACTGTTGTTTGGCTTGTTCATGAATCTGTTCATTCGCGTCATCGCGCACTGTTAAAGCAAATATCTGTTTAAAACCCTCACCCTTATTCTTTTGGAAATCCTGCACTTTACGTGTAAGCGATTCCATATTCTCAACCCATTTAATATTGTCTTTTCCTCGATTTGGGCCGTGGCCGGCAATGACTACTGTTTCATTAGAGGGCTCTTCGCTCAACTTTATGATGCGATCATGCAAAATTTGGGCAACCAGATCATGGTCATCCAGGGCAGGGGTCATTGTCACTTTGGCATCTATTTCCAGTGGTTGCAGGTTTTCGGGAATGAGCATGCCGTGCACCAACTGTGACGAATCGGTGTTTTCTTTGCCCACCATAGCAAGGTATTCATCTTTATGGTGCATCAGTGGCATTGGATCATCTGCAAGCGTATCACGAAGCCCCAGAAGGTATTCCGTTTGGCGGATTATAGGGCTGTGGCTTGAAATAAACAGTGGTATTGTTATAATTTTATTAATCCCTTTCTTTTCCAGCTCTTCAATACTGTTATGCATGGTTACGGCATTGGCCATACCGAAAGCAACTTCAACAGAGTAGTCTTTTTTGAGTGGTTGTGCGGCTTCCACAACAGCGTCATTCCACTGATCACTACCGCCATGTGCCAGGATAAGAACTCCTGTATCTTGAGCTGTAACGCTGGAAACTATAGTACTCAAGACTAGAAGAAATATAAATAGTAGTTTAGAAGTCAGGTATTTGGTAAACATTTTGATTGGTTTTGATTTTAGAGTGATTAGAAGCCTGGGAAAAGAGTTGGTGTCTTTCTTCGAAAGACGAGCAGCTCCTCCCCGGGAATGAGCAAAGTACGAGGAGTTATTTGAATTCGCGTGTACCGTTTAGTTGAATTACATATTCAAAAGTGTAGTATCCTGAAGGATACTTTTCAGGATTATTTTTAAATTCGTCACTGGATAAATCGGGATTATCCTTGTTATAACTTATGATTTTTAATTTGGCATAGTGTTCTCCATCAGCTGTTTTAAGAACAATAGTTTTGTCTTCAATGGGAGTTATGAGATGGTTCGATGGATTATAATTGTACCAACCATTGCCACTACCCGTAGGAATAGCCATGGATTCTTTCGTATCTGAATTGTAGCCTTTAGAAGGAGCGATTTCAGTAGCGTCAAATGATTGGTCTAATACAATGGCACCTCCTTCACCGGGGCCGCTTATACCATTATTGATATAGATGGTTGTTCGGGATAAAGCGATGTCCCATTTATCAGTAGTAGAATCGGCTTTCTCTACTAATTTATTTTTACGAAGGTTATAATAGGCTGTATCGGCAGCTCTGTAGCTTCCGGTTCCGATATTTTCAACAGTATGGGATTCGATTTGTGAGGGGGCATCGGTGACTCCAGTGGTAGAATCATTACAGGCTGTGAATATGAAAGCAATTACTGCAGCAAAGAGTGGTAGGGTTAGAGTCTTTTGAGATGGTAACATAGTAGTTCTTATTAGGTTATTTTTGATTAATAGAGTTGTAGTGATAACTTTCCGTAAAATTTTCGTCCGGGCAGGTACGACAAGTTGCCGGGACGGGTAAAACCAAACAGATTATCAATACCAAGCTGAAGGGTGAAGCGGTTATTAAAAGTTTTGGAAATAGCTGTTTTCCAGATTATAAAACTATCGCTGTATTCATCGCCGTCTACAAAATTATTGCCATTGATGTCTATAAGGCCATATTTCCCATGCCAGTTTCCTCGAATGTTGGCATTTATATCCAGAGTTTCCCAACGGTAAAAGATTTTTAGATTAGCCGAATGCTTGGATCGGTTAAACATCGGTTTATAGGACACAACATTCTTTTCTATGACCTCTCCATTGTCATCTTGCACTGTACGACTTTGTTCAATCTTTCGACGGGCATCAAGCAATTGATATCCGCCCGTTATTTTCAGCTGTCGGATGGGCGTCCAACGAAGTTGAGCTTCAATACCCTGGGTGTAAACTTCTTCAAGGTTAAGATAGCTAAATACCGATTGTCCATTCGTTTTATGAGCGATTGGAGCAGTCTCAATAAGATCGTCAACATTGTTTCGAAAGAAGTTAAGTTGTAAGCTCAGCTGTTTTCTGGGGTGTAGGTTGATACCAAAATTATAAGCCCAAGAATGTTCAGCTTTAATTTCTTTGAGTTGGTCCAGAGGTAGTAGTTGTTGTTTTATTTTGCCATCAGCCTGTAGTAAACGCACCTTTTCTTTAACATTACTAGAACCAAATACACTGTATCCTACGGTAGGATTGGTGAAGTTGAGAAACAATTGACGAAAGTCAGGGGCCTTGAAGCCACTACCTGCGGATGCCCGTAGATCTAACCAATCAATTATTTCAAATCGGACTGATAGTTTAGGACTAAATTGTGAGCTATATTCACTGTGGGCATCATAACGAAGGCCCCCAATAATACTCAGGAGATCGGTAGACAGCCATTCATGTTGTATAAACCCAAAATAACTATTGAAGACGGGAGTGCCAGCATAGCGTTTTGCCTTCAACTGTTCATCTTTAAAACCAATTCCTGTTGTGGTAGCGTGCTTAGCATTCCAGTTTTGATTAAGCTGTAGTTCCAACTTGTTAAAATATTGGTCAAATATTGATCGGGTATAGAGGCTGTCCCCCTGTTGGAAATGTAATTGCGTATCTGTGCGGTAACGGCTAAAATAGTGCGATAACTCTACTGTTGTTTTTGAACCAAGATCGAAATGCAGGGTAGGAGAAATGCTGTAATCTTCTTGCAAAGCCTCATCATCCAGTAGTGTAGGATTATCCTGCTTCCCCAGGTAATCAGTATTATGTTGCTTTTCACGATAATATCGACCCTGAAACTCCGCATCTATATGATCAGAAATCATTACCTCAGTATGGTATGAGACTGTGTAGTTCGCATATTCAGGAACAGTTTGAGAAAGGGCATTGGAGGACAGGCTGTACCCTTCAGAGCTATTGCGGTTAAAAAAGAAATCGTTTTTCCAGCCTTTTTTTTCTGTAGAAATATTCAAACCCAGGTCCATGGTTTGGTTGGTTGCATAGCGGCTATCGATCCCGAGTTCAAAGGGACGAGTTCCCTTTTGGGTAATGATATTGACAACCCCAGCCAAGGCATCACTTCCCCACAAAGCTGAAGAAGGTCCTTTAATAATTTCAACTTGTTTAATATTACCAATTGCAATCCGGTCAAGGTTAAAGGTACCAGCAGTTCGCCCAATCAGTGGCTGTCCGTCTATCATGATTTTGGTGTATTCCGAGGAAAATCCTTGTACCTGTAAGCCAGTGCCATGATTAGTAGTGAGGGTAAGGCCAGTTTGTTCAGTAAGAACAGTACTGAGGCGGTTAGTACCTAATGATTCGATCTGTTTTTTAGAAATGACGGTAACTGGTTCCGGTACTTCTTCAAGTTCACGAACGGTACGGGTAGCAGTTACTACTACGGAAGGAGACCAATAACGTTTGTGCTTAAGGTGAAATGTCAGGGGCTTTTGTTCACTGCTCAAATCGATGCTGCTGTGAATAGCTTGATAGCCTACATGGCTGATTGTGAGATCGTAAATCCCATTAGGCAGTGATGAAAAGCGGAATTTCCCGTTTTCATCAGATATAGCATGGTAATGATTACTTCCAATAATTATATGAGCATTTGCTATAGCTTGGCCTCCCTCACTGAGCACTTTTCCTGATAGGGATTGAGAATGTTGGGCATCTGCGGGAATACCGTATGCAGAGCAGATAAGAATGAGAAGTAGGCACCAGATATTTTTCATTCCAAAAACTTGAATTTTATTTAGACTGTGTTTAAATAGTGAGGCATAAATATAATTTAGAATAGTTCTAAATAAAAGAAGGCTCTCAATTTTCCATTGCAAAGAAATTAGTGGATAGAAATGAGGGGGCTTGACTAAAACAAGAAAAGGTTAATAGCTGTAAGTTATTGCTTAGCAATGGATAATAAGTATGTTAATCGTGCAAAAATATCTGAGTATAAATTTCGTGAACTGGCTCGTCTTTTTGCACTTGATTTGACGGCTACTCAAATAGCTGAACTGTCGGGATTAAATAGGAATACAGTTAATCGTTATTTAAAAGGAATTAGGTTGGGGATAGCAGATTATTGTGACTGTCAGGGACCGTTGAATAAGGCAGGTAAAGAGGGCTTTGAAGAGGGAATAAATCAGAGCGATTTTTGTGTAGGTATCTGTGAGAAGGAGGGAAATATTTATACTTGTATTATAGATAGTTATGCCTGTTTAAATGCTAAAACAGAAGTTTATTGCATGTTGGATGTTTTTGTTAACTTTTCCCGGGGTAAGCAAAAATGGTTGTTAGATCGAGATGAATTATTAAAAAAAGAACCAGCAAAAGTTAGCTGTATTTCAGGTTTTAAAGGATTTCTGAAATCCCGACTAGAAAAGTTTAAAGGGATTCATCATGAGACCTATCGACTGCATCTTAAAGAGTCAGAATTTAGGTTCAATAATCCCAAAGAAGATTTATACCTATTGATGCTTAAAATATTCAGGAATGACCCGCTTTTTTAGTCAAGACCTGAACAGCAATACAGGGCTAATAAAGAATAAGTACTGAGAGTTCAAAATTTTTAGTACTTGGGATATGGAAATCTGTGCGGCTGAATACCTGTTATAAAATACGCTCTCAGTTGTTGAATAGATATCCAAAAAAAATACACATTTGATATCCAAAAAATGTTATGCAGTTGTATTGTGAAAGCAGTATCTAATAGAAGGATAATTCTTTATAACACATCTACAGTAGAGTGCAATGGAATTGGATCTGTTTTTAAATCAGTATGGGGCGTCGGCTAAAACAGCACTGGGCTTTTTCTGGAAAGCAGGTTGGGCGTTTGTACTAGGATATTTTGTAAGCGGAATGATACAGGCTTTTGTGCCTAAAGCTGAGCTCACAAAATATATGGGAACGCCTGATTTGCAAAGTATTTCATTATCTACCTTTTTTGGGGCAGCATCTTCGTCCTGTTCGTTCGCAGCCCTGGCCGCAGCGCGGTCATTAGTTAAAAAGGGAGCTCATTTTATTGCTGCTGTAGCATTTATGTTTGCTTCAACCAATTTAGTAATAGAACTGGGAATATTGATTTTGATTTTTCTAGGCTGGCAATACTTGGTGGCAGAAATTATAGGCGGGCTGGTATTGATTGCTATCAGTAGCTTTCTCATTAAGATTACCTATCCCGGAAAATGGTTAGAGGAGGCACGTGAAAAGGTAGAAGCTGAAGATGATGGGTTAGAAGAGGATTTTGACTGGAAAAAAAGAATTAAAAGTAAAGAAGGGTGGAAGCTGGTGGGCCATAAGTTTGTAATGGATTGGAAAATGGCTTGGGAGGATATCCTAATTGGTTTCACTATTGCCGGCTTTGTAGCCGTATTGGTTCCTCAGTCATTTTGGGCATCCCTCTTTTTAGCTGATGCACCACACCTCCCCGCTTGGGTAATAAGTCTTGAGAATGCGTTGGTTGCTCCTTTTGTAGCAGCAGCTACTTTTATTGGGTCGATGGGGAATATCCCGTTGGCTACCGTCTTGGATGCCAATGGTGTGCTTTTTGCCGGTATCATGGGCTTTATCTACTCCGACTTGATGGTGCCCCCGTTGGTACATGTAAATGCAAAATACTACGGGTGGAGAGTAGCGCTGTATATTGCCGGTGTTATGTTTGTGAGTATTGTATTAACAGCTCTAATACTTAATGGGATATTTACGGCTTTTGATATTATTCCCGAAAGCCAGAAAAAGGTTTCAGATATTACGCAATTCAAGATTGATTATACCTTCTGGATGAATGTTGTCTTTGCCCTTGTTGCCGGGTGGGCTGTTTATCAGCATAAAAAATATCTCAAGAAACATTCTATGGATATGATGAATATGGAAGGTGGGAGCTGGTTAAAACGATTAACGGTTTACTTATTCATTATTATAAATATTGTAGGAGTTTTGGTGTATCTATTCTCGTGAGATAGTGTTTGTGATAAAGTCGTAAACATCTTGTTATACTTTTGTGAAAACTTTAAAGCAGAGGGTACTTAGCTATTGGTAGTGTTTCATTATAACCAAGCAGATAAGTACTATGAAACGATTTAAATACCACTCCCAATAGGTATTGTAATGATTATTTTGACAATAGGTTTACACTCTTGTCAGGGTGGGGCATTAAGAGTAATGCATCCCGTACCCATTTCAAAGTTACGATAGAAAAAATGTGTAAGAATTATTCATTTTTAAAGGCACTGCCTGTTTTTGCAAGCAGTGCCTTTATCTTAGATAGGATCTAACAGTTACTTTGCATCTTCAATTTGTTGCAACAGTTCATCTACGGCACGTTTTAATTGGGCATCTTCTTTGGTTCGGTAGTCTGGAGCATTATCCAGTTCAATATCAGGTACGGCTGGACCCAGTTCCATATTTTTATTATTGGCTTTTACATACCAACCGCGGAAGGGTATTCGTACATAGGAACCGCCCATCAGGCCGGCGCCGCCGGTAGAAATTACTGCTCCAAATGTAGCTTCTCCTACCAAGGTTCCCAAGTCTAGGTTTTTAAAGGCATGGGAGAAAATCTCTGCATTAGAGTAGCTGTTCTGGTTCGACAGGGTGATAGCATGCTCGGTCCAGCTGGAAAGTGGCAGACGTTCTCCGAACGGATAGTGATCACGAAACTTAGTTTTATTTTTCTCAAGATTTGAAGTTGCACCACGTGGGATTGTATAAGCATGTTGTTCGTACTGCAGAACGGTAAGCAGATAGTCTGTTGTCCAGCCGCCGCCGTTATACCGAACATCAATGACGATGCCTTTTTTATCTTCACCGGCAGCTACGAGTTCGCGTTCAAAGCGTTCGAAGCTGGGCCAGTTCATGCCTTCAACATGAATATATCCCAGTTGGCCGTCCGAATACTTTTCGGTAAGTGCTTTTCGCTTCTCAACCCACTGTTCATAGAGCTCATTACTAAGACTACCGGTAGGTTCAATAACGATTTCTCGTTGTTCTCCTTCACTATTTATAACCTGCAACAGGGTGGGGGTATCCACTTTATCGGCCAGCAGGCTATAGAAGTTATTTGCTTCAGCAACGGATTCTCCATCCACACTGGTGATTATATCTCCAGTATGCAACTTACTCATTTCACGGTCGGCAGGAGAGTTGGGCACTATACGGTCAACGCGTGTGCCATTGGCTACATCAGAAACTTCTACGCCCAAAAGGCCGGTTCTAATATCTTGGGTTTCAGCTCGTTCGCTACCGTAAAAGCCCATATGGCTAGCGTTGAGTTCGCCAAGCATCATGTTCATAACATCCTCAAAATCGCGGTCAGAGGATACCTGTTGGGTCCATGGCTTATAATGATCATGGATTTTCCCCCAGTTTTGACCATGGAAGTCAGGATCATAAAAGTTTACATTTAGGTTTCTCCATGCCTCTTCAAAAATCTGATCGCGTTGTTTTTTGTGATTAACTTTCATCTTAGCCGTGTGAGGCAGGTTTTCGAGCTTATCTTTTTTAAGGTCATAGCGCCCCATGAATCCGCCGGATTTCATAAAGTAAAGCGCATTCTTTTCGTCATGTAACCTTAATCTATAAGGACTTTGTCCACCTTCCGTTAGTGCCTTTGTTTCGCTGGCATCCCATTTCGTTTTATATAGGTCACGATCTGTGTCATTACCAACGAAATAAAACGTTTGACCGTCTTTGGAAATAGCGACACCGGATTCATCGCCTGGCATAGAGGTAACTTGCTTTAGTCGTTTATACAGGCCATCAAAATCAATATTAACCGTTACATTTTTAGCTTCTTCTTCGGTAACCTCTATAGGTTTTTGGCTTTTTTCCCAATCAAGTTCCGTGCGTTGCCAGTCTCGTTTATTAAGCCATGCAAACCAGACATCGTCATCTCCATTATTTCTATTAGAAAGGAATGCGAGCTTACTACCGTCGGGACTCCAAACCGGGTAGCCGTCGGGTCGAGGGTGCTTACTGACATTTACCGGTTCTCTGGAATTGTCTACAGGATGAATATATACTTCGTGGTTGAAATCAAGATTAGGTCGGGAATAAGCGAGCCATTTATTATCCGGGCTCCAGGCTATGCTACTGGCTTCAGCCCAGCCGGTATCAAGAAGCGTTGTTTCTTCGCCCAGATCGGATCGTCCTGATACTTCTGAGACAATTAGCTGTCCGCGCCCACGGTTAAATGCTACTTTTTTCCCATCCGGCGATACTACAGGGTTTCTTTCTGAAGTCTCGGTAGCAGTCAATCTGTTAACAGAAAACTGAAGGCTTTCAAAAAGGTCATTCTTGTCTTTTTGTGCAGGCATGAGAGAGTAAAGATCATACTGTCCGTTGCGGTCACTGGAAAAGATTAGGGTAGAATCATTAAGGAAGGCAACATCGCGATCCCGAAATGGGTGATTCGTAACTTTAATAGACCGTTTTTTAGTAGGATCGTTATGCTTTACAAAGATCTCTCCTTCAATAACAAAGGCTAGCCAATCACCACTGGGAGATACTGCAAACTCTTCGGCATCAGCAGAGTAAGATTTTCGCTCTATATTATAAAACCGCTGATCTTGGGATACATCTAGAGGTAAAGGAGCCGCTGTGCCGTTGATAAGCGTATAGAGCCCCGTTTTTCGTTCAAAAACGACCTTGCCATCATTGCTGACATCAAAATAGCGTACCCCATCACCTTCAAAATCGGTAAGCTGTTGGGGGCTACTCCCAAAGGTGCCATTAGAGGTAAACTTTGTGCGGTAGATATTATGGGTACCGCTGCGTTCACTAATAAAATAGAGCGTGTTGTTATCGGCAAAGGTGGGGTACATGTCGTTGCCTTTAAAGTCTGTTAACTGCTGATAGGAATCGGTTTTAGTGTCATATACCCATAAATCTTTATTGGCAGGCCCACGGTAGCGTTTGCGGTATTCCTTATTATACCCTCGAATAAAAACAAGATAGCGCCCGTCGGGGGACATCGTCGCCATCATTCCGAAGGCATCAAAGAAACGTTCGGGTGTTCCGCCTTCAGCAGAAACGGTATGGATTTCAGCTTCCCACTCTACTTGATTAAATACTCGGTTCGAAGTGAAGATAAGACTGTTGCCAGGTGTCCAGCCGGTAAGTTCATCGGCAGTTGAATGATAAGTGAGTCTTTTAAGGGCATTGCCATTGTCATCCATCACAAAAATATCATCGTTGCCATGGCGGTCACTTGTAAATGCAATTTGGGTACCGTCATAATTCCACTGCGGACGTGCTTCATATGCTTCGTGGAGCGTAAGTCGCCATGCCCGGCCCCCTTCGACAGGAACAGTCCAAATATCACCTTGGTACGAGAAAGCAATAGTAGAGCCATCAGGGCTTATGGTCGGGAATCGAGCAAAGGGCTCATCGTTTTGTGCATGTAGATGTATAGAACAAAAAAATGTTAAAAGCAGGAACAGTATAGACAGTTTTTTCATAAGAGATTTGATTGGTTTATATGCTAAGACCGAACAGCTCAGTTTGATTGATGAACATTTCTTTTGGTCCATTTTCTAGTATGTAAGAGATTTATCAAATAAGCAAGCTTATCCTTTATGAAAGGATTGTGGAAATAATTTCAAAAAATAGCAGAAAAATTAAATCTGCTTTCGAAGTTATTACGTGTATTAGGATAGAGAGTCGAAAACTTTCACTAATCACAAGTAAAACATACACATTATGTTATCTATAAAGAAGTTACTCATTTATACCATACTGTTGACGTTGCCGATAATATCATGCAGCGACAATGGGACGGGCAATGATTCTAATATGGAAGATCCTGCTACCTTATCGGTAGAGAATCAAGGGACTTCTAATGGGAATATGGTTAATATTCCTGAAGTAAAAGTACCAGAAAGTGGTTGGGTTGTTATTCACCGATCCAATTCAAATGGTGATGGCCCAACGGTACCTGATATTATTGGAAAAGCGATGTTGGAATCCGGAACCAATAGCAATATCGCAATTCAGCTTGAAGAAAGTGTTTCTGATAGCGAAAAATTATGGGCGATGTTGCACAAAGACACCGGTACAAAAGGAGAGTATGAGTTTACCGGCGGCGATTCTCCTGACCAGCCTATTACCGTTAATGAGAATGTGCTTACAAAGCCTTTTGAAATAGTGCAGACCGATCCTGCTATAGCAGCAGAAGATCAGGTTAATAAATCTAATAGCGGCGGTACTTTTAATGTAGAGGTGGATGCTGCTGAAGAAGGTTGGGTTGTTATTCACCGATCCAATTCAAATGGTGATGGCCCAATGGTACCCGACATTATTGGGAAAGCGGCTGTTGACGCTGGATCGAATGGTACCGTGCAAGTTTCACTTAATGATGAGGAATCGGTAGAGACCGGTGAAAAACTCTGGCCAATGCTTCACTATGATACCGGCACGGATGGAGAATATGAGTTTGACGGTGAAAGCGGACTCGACCAGCCGGTAATTTTTGACGGTAATATTGTATTGAACAGCTTTACCGTACAAGCGAACCAGTCTACATTAACAGCTAACGACCAAACGGTTATGGATAACAGTATCTCTGTAGATGTAGATGCCGATGCCGCCGGTTGGGTTGTGGTACACCGCGACGCCGGTTCCGGGCCCAATGTACCTCCGATTATTGCCAAGGCAGCTATCGACAAGGGAATGAATACCGATGTTAAAATTTCATTTGGAGATTCTGTTGTAAGTGATGGCGAACAGTTGTGGCCTATGGTACACTATGATACTGGTACTATGGGGGAGTATGAATTTGACGGTCAAAGTGGATTGGATGAGCCTATGATTGTAGATGGTAATGTATTAACAACTGAAATTACGGTTTCAGGTTCTACACCTAAGGTGGCTACTAATGACCAGGATGCCGATAATGATATTCTTGTAGCTGAGGCGGATATGATGGAACGCGGCTTTGTTGTCATTCACCGGAATACTCAGGATAGTAATGGCAATGACGCTCCTGATGTATCAGGTATTATTGGAAAAGCCGATATCTATACCGGTACAAATGGTGATGTCATGATAGATCTAAATGACGCCGAAAGTGTTGCATCCGGCGAAAAACTCTGGGCAATGTTACATATCGACAGTAACAGTAACGGCACTTACGATTTCGATGCGAATGATAGTAATCCGGATGATCCGCCGGTATCTGATTCAAATGGTGACATCGTCATGGTTCAGTTTACGGTACAGTAAACATAGCAGGTAAACCCCATCACTGCTGGTTTAAGACCCTTCGTTCACGGAGGGTCTTTTTTTATTCTTTTGCTTCGGGAAGCCAGTTTCTAGCTGGTCCATTCCCATTTTGTTTAGCGAAAATAAGTTCAAATTTTTGATACGAAGAACTCTCATTAGGCCAAAGCATTTGTCCGTCTAACTGTTTAACCAGCGGACTGATAAGGAGGTTGTGCAAGGAGTCATTGTTTTGTATTTGTTCGGCATCTGAGACAATGTTGTATCCGTCTAAGATGAGGTGTACTTTTTTGCCATATTCCCTTAGGCGAATATTAATATCTGTGGATTCATCTTTATCACTGTCGAACTCACAAATTAAAGACAATAGTTCATTCAATAATAATCCACAAGGGATCGATTGATCAATATTCATACGGACTGCTCCGATGTCCGCTTTAAGGTTGATGGCTTCGGCGTCATGTTTCTTCTGAATATTATGTTCAGAAATAAATTCATCCACAAAGCTTTTGAAAGGTATACTATTAAGCTTCCCATTTTTATAAAGTACTTCGTGGATGGAAGAGATGGTTAGGATACGATTTTTAATATCTTGCAGTTGCTTATCGAACTCAGGATTACTAGAATCGTAGGTTTGTAGTTCCAGCAGGCTATTAATAAGCGCCAAATTGTTTTTAACACGGTGATGAAGCTCGGCTAACAGAACCTCTTTTTCTCTTAATGCTATTTTAATTTTGTTTTGATAGTCTTGTTGATGTGAGATATCAACATAAATGCCGTAAATGCCTATTATTTCTCCTTTGTGACTTACGGGAACACTACCAATTATTACCGGTACTTCCCGACCATCTTTGGTCATACGTGTGCTTTTAATCTGTAAGGCTTTTCCATTGAAAGTGGCTTCCGAGATAGCTTTCGCCTCTTTATCTTTTTGGTCAGGAACAATTGAGTTATTGACAGATTGTCCTTTAATTTCGTCTTCCCGATAATGGAAAAGTTGTTCAAAGCTTTTGTTTACGCTTTCTACTTCACCGTCGGCATTTACAATGACAATGCCGTTGGGAGAGTTGTCAAAAAGCTGCTGAAGCATTAATTGGGTGCGCTTGTTTTCACGCCTGATACGTTTTTCTTCCGTCATATCTAGAGCGGCACCGACAATATATTTTTTCCCATCTTCTATGAACCGTTTAGCGCTAATATAATAATTGCGAAGTTCTCCGCTTTTACTGTGAGCGCGTGTTTCCAGAACCAACTCTTCTCCTTCCAGGCAACGGTTAATTTCCTTTTCTACTTGCAGGTGTTCTTCTTCCAGCACCAAATCCATGACGTTTTTGCCTTTCAATTCATCGGCGCTATAACCAAACTTCGTAATCATGTTTTGATTCCACCGCACAAAATTTCCTTCGTCATCAAATACAAAAAAGGCTCCGGGAATACTATCAAGAATAGATTCTGTAAAGTTCTTATTTTTAATGAGGTCTTTCTCAGCCTTTTGGCGTTGACTAATATCTCTAAAACTGACGATAGCCCTTACTTTTCCAAGTGGCGTGCGATAGGCTTGTGAGGAAGCTTCGACCGGAATATTATGACCCTCTTTATGGATAAAAGTAGTCTCAACCTGATATTTACCTGACTCTTTTCGTTCTTTCAACGCTTGCTGATATTTTGGATCTGTAACATCAACAATATCTTTCTTTCTACAGCTAATTAGATCGTCTTGATTACGCCCTAAAATGTCACAAGCTGCCGGATTTGCATCAATAACCTGGCCTTTAGAGTTGGTAATTAAGATACCGTCTAAACTTTGTTCAAATTGTATATGATATCTACTTTGGTGATTTTCTTGTTGTTGCTTTTTTTGTACCGATGCACTTACATCTTCATTAATGATGATGTATTGTTGTTCTCCCTGGTAAGGTTGGATAGTTTGTTTAAACCAGAACGAATTATCTTGTGTTTGATCCGGGAAAGAAAAAGAGAATGAATCTTTTTTACCATTAATCACTTTCTTTATTCCCAGTAAGAGTTTAAGAGCATAGTCATTTCCAAACTCTATTGCCTGTTGGAGACTGCCAAAGTAATTGTCCCCTTCTGAAGTGCGTTTTATGTAGCTGGTATCATCACCAAATGTGGTCCATGCTTTATTCGTCTTTAGCACTGTACCGTTTGAATCTATGATAGCGATTTGTGTTACAAGGCTATCCAATAATGATGCATCTAGTTGAATATTTAAAAAGTCACTGCTCATCTTGTTGGGGACTGAATTGGTGAACGTGGAAAGATATATTCACGAATTTGGAATTAAGATGTAACAGCTGAAAAGCCTAAATTTTTTATACTTCAAATCACCTATAGATGATTAGGTAGAATTTGTATAAATGTATTGTTTTCCTTCGACTACTTTTGATACAGCTTCAATAATTACTTCTTCACTGGCACCTACTTGGATATAACCGTTAGCCCCGAGTTCAAGCAACGGTTTTATTAATAGTTTCTTGCTATAGGAGTTGAGTGCTAAAAGAGGAGTATCAGGGAATTTGGATAATATATTGCGGACCGTTTCCCGGGGAGAATCAGAAAAGCCATTCAAATTAACCAGTATAATGTCGTAGGAGGTGTTTCCCGGTTGGGGAATAGTAAGTGCAGAGACATCATTCTCGGATATATGGCTCTCAGTATGCCAGTCCTCAATAGGTTCTAGCATCTCTAAAATGGTATGAGTAATAGAGCCCTCGGGGCCCAATAGCAAGATGTTCATAAATAATTATCCGTTGTAGCTTGTACCCAATCTACTATTTTTAGGGGGGCAGGGGTATAACGAAAAAAGCCTAAATTAAGAGTAGGTGTTTTCACCTACGACCATTGTAAGAGGGGACGTTATTCCAGCTCTACAAGATTATGTTTGATTGCATAGGTTACTAAGCCAGCTGTATTTTTAGCACCTGTTTTTTGAAGAAGATTACGGCGATGGGCATCGACTGTGCGAATACTGATATGGAATTTGTCTGCAATTTGCTGATTGGTATACTCTTTGACAATCAGATCGAGTACTTCTTGTTCTCGTTCAGTAATATTAGCAGGGTCCTGGTTTTCTTTTTTGCTACTGCTCTTTACCAGGTCCATCATAACCCGTTGGGTGGCGTCTTCACTAAAATAATGGCGACCGTCCAGAATAGTAGTAATAGCTTCAACCAATTCGTTTTTGTCAGAACTTTTTAAAATATACCCTGAGGCTCCGGCCTCAATCATGTTACGGATATGTTCATCCTCATCCATCATGGTAAGAGCCAGAATTTTAATATCGGGATACTGTTCTTTTATTTCATTAGTAGCTTCTATCCCATTTAACTTCGGCATGTTGATGTCCATGATAATAAACTGAATATCATAGTCTTTACATGCTTCAATGGCTTCTTTACCATTTTCAGCTTCGGCAATAATTTGAAATCCTATTTCATCTTCCAGAAGTAATCGGATTCCATCACGGACAATATCGTGATCATCAACAAGAAGAATGTTAATACTAGCCATTTAAGATTTTTTACCTGAGGTTAGTCTATCAATTTTAGGAAATGTTATTGTGATTTTCATTCCTTTATTGGGTTCAGATGAAATGTCAATATTTCCATTCAAGCTATTTACGCGTGTTTTAATACTTCGTAAGCCCAAACCTTGTTCTTCATGCTTGTCGGTCAATTCAGCTCCCACCCCATCATCTTCTATGGTTAAACACAAGAATTGTTCAGATCGATTCAACGTTATTACGATGTTTGAACATTGTGCATGCTGTACAGCATTCGAAATAATTTCTTGGCTTATACGGTAAATGTTTGTTTCAGCCTGTCGAGAAAGAGCAAGAGAACTTTTGTTGCTATCAAACCTGAAACTGATGTCCGTACTGCTTTCAAGGTCTTGTATTAAATTTTCGAGAGCGGCAACTAGCCCATAATCAGCAATAGCTTTGGGCATTAAATTATGGGCAATAGAGCGAGTTTCTGATAGGGCCTTCTTTAAATGAGAGAGCCCGGTTTTGAATTGCCGTTCCCGCTTGTTGGGGAGTTGATTAATTTGCGGTACAATAGATTGAAAGTTCATGTTGGCAGCAACCAGGTATTGGCCCAATCCATCGTGCAATTCACGGGCAATACGTTTTCTTTCTCGGTCCTCTCCTTCAATAATTGATTGTATCACCTTGTTTTGTAATTGTTTTTGATCAGTAATATCCACGGTGATAGCATCCCAGGTAATATTGCCTTCATCATCTTTATGCGGGATAGCAGTACCTTTGTGCCACCGTATGCTTCCGTCAGGTTTTATAAAGCGTCCTTCAATATTCCACTCGGTCATACTCTCTGCTGATCTCTCTATCTCTTGTTTGATATCTGAAACATCTTCAGGGTGAATATTTTCCCATATTAAACTATTATTAGCTTCGATTTTTTTATTAGAATACCCCCAAATTTTTTGGGCTCCTTTACTAACGTAACTTATTTCCTCAGTACCATCAGAATAACGATTATAGCGGTATACAACTCCCGGTACATTGTTTGTTATTGTTTGTATTCGTTCTTTACTTTTGCGCAATTGCTGTTGTAGGCGTTCCTGCCTGGTAACGTCATTAATAAGTACCAGCCGGTAGGTATGGTTACTGTATTTAACATCAGCAGCTGATATTTCTACCGATATTTTTGTACCATCTTTTTTGAGGTGGGTCCAGCTTTCTGAATATGAATTGACGCCCTGGTGTTTTTTGACATCCTTTTTCATAGCTTCAACTTCATCTGGTGGGCGGATATCAGTCAGGGTCATATTCAGGAACTCTTTCTCAGAATATCCATAATGTTCAATTGCTGCTTTATTAACCTCAACAAAAGCCAGGTTCTCAGGATTATAGATCCACATAGGTTCGGGGTTCTGCTCAAAGATATGTCGATATTTTTGCTCAGACCAGCGTAGCTCTTGTTCCAGCTTTTGCTGTTCAGTGACATCGACTACGGTCGAAATCATGAGGTTCTGGTCATATACTGGAATTGCTTTGTTATTTACGTATTTAGTGGCACCATCTTCTGTAGTTACCTTAACTCCATTCCAACTCATACGCTCAGGGTCACCGCTATTTAGATCTCTCATTACCCGTTTGCGCATCTTTTCCCTGTACTGTTCATCTTGGTAAACATGGTTAAAAAAGCTATTGACATCTTCCAGTATCTCTTTGGGCCAGCCGTAAATTTCAGTAAACTTCTCATTAACAAAAGTTGTTTTGCCGTCATCAATGGTATTTACAGCAACTCCGATAGGAATGTTTTGTAAGGTGGTTGAGATAAAATCATTTTGTACCTCTAACTTTCGCTGATACTCTTTTTGAGCATCAATATCACGTATGGTGCTGACAATTTTGTCAATGTCACCATCTTCATTATACACTAACGATACTGTATGGTCGGTATGGAAAACTTCCCCATTTTTTTTCATCATTTGGAATTCAGTTTTGAAAAGTCCTGTTTCATTGAGACTTTCTTGGCCCAACTCATTAAACTTTTCAAAAGCTTTATGATCGATATGTATTTTTTCAGTAGACTCACCTAAAAGTTCACTGGCTTTATAACCAAACATATCTTCAGTGCTCTTGTTGCAGTCGGCTATAGTCCAATTATCCGGCTCTAAAAGAAATACACTTTCTTCGAGGCTTTCGAATACTTTTCGCAACAATTTTCGCGATTCCCTGACCTTAGCTTGGGATGCTTTTATTTCAGTCATATCAATACCAATGCCAACCGAAGTATCATCGGTTAGTTTTATATTAGTCCATGAGGTAGGGATCCGTTCTCCAGATTTAGTAGCCATGTCGAACTCTTTCCATCCTACGCCGGGACTCTTCATAAACTCAGCTACTTCCTTTCTTTGTTCGATATCCGGAAAGCAGGCCTTCATGAAATTGATATCCTGTAAATCCTCGTTACTCCACCCACTCACTTTTTCGAATTCTTTATTTATTCGAAATACTTCATGGTCAGGGTCATAGATATTGATCAATACAGGAATCCGATCGAATAAAATATCTGATAACTCTTTCTCAAGGAATATTTTTTCTGATAGCTCTTCTATTTTTAATTCTCTTTCAGATAACTGTTGACCATGTTTTTGGATCAGATAAAACAGTCCAATAGATGTCAAGAAAATGTATACACCGCCTTTATATGTTTGCAGGGTAGAAAGATAGCTGGGATCAGAAACAATTGATTCAAGGAGGTGGTCTGTGAGTGTAATCCACAGGGTGGCAACAACCACATAGATCAAGGTGATCTTGAGAGGAGAAAGGGGGATATCATCCTGTTGGATAGTCACAAGCCAATACTTAATTAATAGATTCTCTACTGATTCATTATTTCATAGTGTATTGATAAAAAATGAATAGATAAAATTTTTTTAATGCTTAGTTGCCTCTCTTGGTAAATATATTTAGTAATAAATATTTAAATGGTTAATAAAAGCAGGCAATTAGTTATTGCCTGCTTAATAAACAAAGCTTTTGGGCTCATTCTTTTTTTGTGGATAGGCCAAATGGCATATATAACGGGCAAGTACTAATCAGGCTTGTTAATAAAAAGACCAATGCGAGGACACCAAGAATAACAGCAGTAATCCCCGAAATGATATTAGTGAAGTATAACACACCTACTAGTATCGCCAGTATCGTTCGAATAATGCGATCCATATTTCCCATATTCTTCTTCATAATGATACCCTTTTGTATTTATTTGAGATTAGATAAAGATTATTTATCGGTGTTACGAAAAACGGGCGTAAATTCTTTTGATGCTAACTCTTCACTATTACCCTTTTTAGCAGTCGTATTATATCGTTCAGCCATTAGCTCAAAAACAATTTTGTCATTTCGATAAAAGCGCTTTTGAAAATACACCGGTTTATCACCAATAGTATATGAAATCCGGTTAATCTGCAATAGAGGGGTTTGGGTTTCTACCTGAAGATGTTTGGCTAGAGACTTGTTAGCAATGGTGGCCTCAATGCGATAACAGCCACGCTCAATGGGGATGTCAAATTCATTCTCCAAGATGGAAAATATGGTTGTTTGTTCCAGGTCATATGATTCAATGAGCTGCCCATAAAAGATGGGCATCCAAGTAATATCAAATGCTACGGGCGAACCATCCCCAAGACGGACACGCTCAATTTTTACTGCTATTTCTTTATTCTGAATGCCTAGGTATGAGAGCAGATCTTTTTGATCAGAAACATCTTCTTGTTCAAAAGAGATAAGTTTTGAGCTCGGGGTTAATCCCGAACCGGCCAGTTCTTCCGTAAAATCATTTAAAATAGAAAATGATTGATGGGTTCGTTGATCAGTAACAAAAGAGCCCAGCCCCTGACAACGATAAATAAGTTGGTCGTTTTCAAGTGTTTGCAGGGCACGGCGCACCGTTACACGACTGACATCAAATTTTTCACTGAGTTCATTTTCGGACGGTAGCTTTTCATTCTCTTCAAGCGTTCCGTACTCAATTTGGTTTTTGATCCAGTCGCTAATCTGTTTGTGTAAAGGAATTCCTTCTTTTAAGTCCATAGGTGGTTCTTTTTCAATGTTATTTACATTCAAATCTAATGAATAAATTGAATTCGTACAAATACCTGTAAATACAAGTTGTATGGTGTTGTATTGTCTAGGTAATGGGTTTATATAACCGTACGGCCATTTCAAATGGGGTGATAGATTATGTATATAGGACCCATCGCCAATATGTATTAACTTGTATTGACAAGTAGTTTGTCTCGCACTATATTAACGACAGATAAATTCAACTAACCATTTAAACTCATGACATACTATTACACAACCACCACTAATAAGACGTTTGAAGAAGCTATAGAGGAAGTAACGGCTTTATTAAAGGAAGAAGGTTTTGGAGTACTTACCGAAATTGATGTAAAGGAAACACTTAAGAAAAAGTTAGATGTTGATTTTAAAAAATATCACATACTAGGGGCTTGTAACCCTGAGTTTGCTCATAAAGCACTAACCGCAGAAGACAAAATTGGTGTAATGTTACCTTGCAATGTTATTGTCGAAGAACATGAGAATGGGCAAGTGGAAGTATCTGCAGTAAACCCGGTGGCTTCTATGCAGGCGGTAGAAAACGATGAGCTACATTCCATAGCGGATGAGGTCAAGAAACGGCTACAAAAAGTTATTGAGCAATTATAAGAAGAGATTACTTAAATATTATGAATACTGAATATCAGAAGTCTTTATTGTCCCTGGTGCTTACTGTCGGTGTGTTGTTTTTAGCAGCACAACCGGCGGTAGGTCAGGAGGCAGGGGAGATTAGGAAAATGAGTTTGCAAGAGGTTTTGACCATTACACAGAATGATAATTTCCGGATCCGAATGGCAGAGTCGGATGTCAATAAAGTACGTTCACAGTACCGACAGACTAATGCCACCTTCCTGCCTCAAATTTTGCTGGAAGAGACAGGGACCTATACCAATGATCCTTTAAATGTATTTGGCCTTAAGCTGAAGCAGGAGGTTGTAACGCAGGCTGATTTTAATCCAGCCCTGTTGAATGCACCTGATCCGTACGAAAATTTCACGACTAAATTATCAGTTCAGCAGCCCCTGATTAATTCGGATATGTTGTTTAAACGGAGTGCAGTCAGAGATCAACTGGAAGCTGCCCGTAAACAACTGCAAGGTACTATTGAGCACGCACGTTTTCAGGTTAAAGATACCTACTATCGGCTTATGTTAATGCAAAATCGGTTGTCAGTAATTGAGAAGTCATTAACGATGGCCAAAGAAAATAGGCGTCAGGCAGCTAATTATTATGAACAGAATATGATTAGCAAGGCTGATTACCTGGCTGCAAAAGTACGAGTGCTGGAGTTGGAGAGTAAGCAGTCTCGAACGAGTAATCAGCTGCAAAATGTGCAAGACAACTTGCGATATTTGTTGGGGATCAAGGAGGAAGTCACCATCCTTCCTACGGATAGTTTGGAGGTAAAGCCAGTATCAACAGAAAATATAGATCCGCAACAGGTGACTAATTCAAAGTTGCAGGCATTACAATACCGCCTCTCTTCAGCCAGACAGATGCTGCGTTCTTCTAAGTTTAACTTTGTCCCAAGTCTCAATCTCTTTGGCAGCTACGAGTTTAATGATGACAACCTGTTTGGTACCCAGGGCGAAAGCTTTATGGTAGGTGCTACTCTCAAGTGGAATCTGTTTAGTGGATTCAGCAAGGTTGGAAAGGTGATGGAGTCGCGTGCCGACCTAAAGAAAGCAGAGCTTGCTTATGAAAGTCAGCGTTTTAAGAATGAAATGGAGGTTAAGCAGGCTCGTCGTTCGTTGCAACAGGCGCAGAAGCAGCTGAACTTTGCTAAATCTTCGGTAGAGCAAGCCCGCGAAGATTTTCGAATTAGAAAGAATCGATACAACCAGGGATTGGAGAAAACAACAGACCTGTTGGCGGCAGAAACTAAGCTTGCCCAGACACGAGCTCAACGACTCAATGCGATGTACCAGTATAACCTGAGCATTGCAACCCTGGAATTATTGTTAGAACAAGAAATTGCCTACTAAGAACTATTTAAATCATCATATCATGAATATGCCGAACAAGAAAATTATGTCATTTATAAACAGTTACAGCAGAATGCTGCCGGTACTAGTAATTCTACTAATGCTTGGTATTAGCTGTAGTTCATCTGAAGAAACAGAAATAGACCCTCAGGAGTCAGTCAGAGTTTCTGTTGAGAAAGCTAAGGCCAGGCAGGCTTCAAATTCCTATCAGTATGCGGGGGAGGTTACTAGTGAACGAACGGTAACACTGAGTACCAAAGTGATGGGACGGGTAAGTCAGTTAGATGTTGAGCAAGGCGATTACTTGCAAAAGGGTGAGGTGCTTGTTCGTATCAAGGATGATAATCTGCAGGCACAAAAGAACCAGGTTGAAGCTCGTATGCAGGAAGCAAAAGCGGGTTTAAAAAATACAGAGACAAACTATAATCGCCTCAAAGCACTTCATGAAAAAGAAAGTGCTACTCAAAAAGAGCTCGATGATATCAGTACACAATATGAGATGGCCAAGGCTAAGGTAAATGCTTTGGAAGGAAAGCTGAACGAAATCAATGATATGCTGAATTATACTGTGTTAGAAGCACCGTTTAATGGGTATGTGGTGGATAAAAGAATCAGTGAAGGGGATATGGCTGCTCCCGGCCAACCGTTGGTTTCATTTGAACAGGAAGGACAAATGGAAGTCGAGATTACGGTACCCGAAACACAGATCTCTCATTTCAACAGGGGGGATACGGTTTCGGTAGATATCAAGGCTGCGGGCATTCAGAACCTAATGGGAATGGTAGCAGCTATTAACCCATCCGGTAATAGAGGTAGTCGACAGTTTCGCTTAAAAGTGCGGTTGCCGGAATTGGATGAAGAGGCCGGAATAAAGTCGGGAATGTTTGCCCGGGTGACTCGCAATTCCAAAGGTGAACCTGTTGTAACTATTCCCCAATCGGCCATTGTAGAACGTGGTCAGTTGACCGGAATATATACATTGAGCAGTAATAATGAACTGGTACTCCGGTGGATTCGTCTGGGGGATAGTAATGGCCAGAATATTGAAGTCTTATCGGGGTTGGCGGCCGGAGAGCAGTATGTATCGAATGTTGA